>NZ_JAPWAD010000014.1:0-61564 GCF_041432695.1 Pauljensenia sp. 27098_8_83
ATTACTACTACTGCAAGGAGCAGAGGGCGAAGAGGTGCGCGAAGAGGCCCGTGCGCAAGGAGTGGATAGAGGACGCCGTCACGGGCGTTCTCAAGGGGCTTCTGGACGACAGCGAGAACCTCGCGTCCATCGCCGTTGACGAGGCAAAGTATTATGAGGACAATTACAAGAGCATCGAGTACCTCTCCAGCCTTGAGCAGCAGCGCAGAGACGTCGAGAAGGGGCTTGCCAACTTCGTCAACGCGATAGAAGTGGGCATATTCAACGAGACCACGCAGAGGCCCATGGCAGAGCTTCAGGAGCGCAAGGACACCCTGAACGACGCCATAGAGACTGAGACGGTCAGTCAGCCGCTCTTCGAGGACGAGCACTCGATAAGGGCGTACTTCGACAGGTTCCTCCATGCAGACTTCGACAATCCAGAGGTGAGAGACTCCGTTCTGGAATACTTTGTCGACAAAATCTATCTGCATGAGGACAGGCTCGTGGTGACGTCGTGGTACTCGGAGGACAACCGCGAGGTGCCGATGGAGGTGCTGAACGGGGAGGCGGAAGACCTTTTTGCTGAAGGGGAAGCCGTCAAGTTCGATTGCTTCCCCTTTGGCTCCACCCACCTTAAACCCCGGGTTTCCGTTGGAAGCCCGGGGTTTGTTTGCGTTTCGGGCGTTCCGCTTTGGCGTGAAGTGAGCCTAGGCGCCCGAGAGCCCCTCGCGCAGCTCCGCCAGTTCTTCGTCGAAGAACCCCGCAGATTCTTTGTTGATCGCTGCGAGCCGCTCAACCCAGGCGACCGTGACCGCGCCGTATTTGACGAGCGACGAGACTGCGCCGTCAACGTCGGGGCCGTCGCACTCGAGCATCATACGCAGGTATTCAGCTTCCTCGAGCGCGTTGCGCTGCTCGAGCTCTACGATTGCGTCTTGAACAAACGATGTCACCGTGTCATAGTCCATGCGTTGACACTAGCTGGTGTGCTGCTGTGTCGCCTGGTGGCGTACGCGCATCATGCGCGAGGACGTTTGATACTCTCGTGGATGGAGCGAGGATTCCCCCTGGGCTAGTTTGGGCAAGTGTGCTGACCTCTATTGAGTTGAGATGCCCCCGGGGGTATGGTCGGAGCAGTCGAAGAAGACCGTCCCTCGAGCCAGAAAGTGAGCCGCGTATGCGAGTCGTAGTCGTCGGAGGAGTCGCTGGTGGCATGAGCGCGGCGGCCCGCCTGCGCAGGCGCGACGAGGGTGCCGAGATCATCGTGCTGGAGCGCAGCAAGTACGTTTCCTTCGCGAACTGCGGGCTCCCGTACTACGTTGACGGCGAGATCGAAGACCCCGCCAAGCTCCTCCTCCACACCCCGCAAACCCTCAAGGCTTCGCTCAACCTCGACGTGCGCATCAACTCCGAGGTCACGGCGATCGACCCGGGTGCCCGCAGCGTCCAGGTCACCGACACTGAGACCGGCGAGGCCTACACGCTCACCTACGACCACCTGATCCTTTCCCCTGGAGGACTGGCCGCCCGCCCGCCCATCGACGGCCTCGACTCCCCGCGCGTGCACACCCTGCGCACGGTCGACGACGCCCTCGCCCTGCGCGAGGCCTCGGGCACGCGAGCCGTCGTCCTCGGAGCTGGCTTTATCGGCATCGAGGCCGCCGAGGCACTCGCGCAGCGAGGCTTCGAGACCCACCTCGTCGAGTTCGCCGAGCACGTCCTGCCGCCCCTTGAGGTCGAGATGGCCACGCTGGTCACCCGCGAGCTGCGCGCCCTCGGCGTGCACGTCCATGCGGGCGTCGCCGCCCAGTCCATCACCCGCGGCGACGACTACGACTCCGTGACGCTGTCCGACGGCACCGTTCTAACCGCCGACGTCATCGTCCTGTCGACCGGCATCCGCCCTGACACGGCTTTCGTCGAAGCCGCAGGCATTGAGACTGACCGCGGCTACATCCTCGTTGATGAGCATGGACGCACCAGTGCCGACGACGTCTACGCGGTCGGTGATGGCACGGTCGGCCGCGACCACGACCGCCCCGTCGCCCTGGCCGGACCCGCGAACCGCGGGGGACGCCTCGTCGCCGACGCGATCGCTGACGCGCAGCACGGCGAGGCCGCCGCGCGCCCCATCCCGCGCCCCCAGGGCACGGCGGTAGTCCGGATCGGGAGCCTCACTGCCGCCATGACCGGAGCTAACCGCGCGACCCTCGATGCCTCGGGCACGCAGTACTTCACGGTGCACACGCACGCCAACCAGCACGCGGGCTATTTCCCCGGCGCCAAGCCCGTGCACATCCTCATGCACGTCGGCACCGACGGACAGATTCTCGGCGCGCAAGCTGTGGGCGCCGACGGCGTGGACCGCCGCATCGACGTCATCTCGACCGCCATGCGAGCCGGCCTGAAGGCGACGGACCTCATCGACCTGGACCTCGCCTACGCGCCGCCCTACGGCCAGGCCAAGGACCCCATCAACCAGACCGGCATGGTCGCCCACAACGTCCTGACCGGCCAGCTTGTCCTCACCGGCCCCGAGGACCTCACCGAAGACATGCCGGTCCTCGACGTGCGCACGGTAGGGGAGTACGCGGCCGGGCACATGCCCAACTCCCTCAACATCCCCCACACCCAGCTGCGCGACCGCCTCGATGAAGTCCGCGCCTGGGTGGATGAGAGCGTCGGCGACCAACCCTTCGTCGTCATGTGCGCCGCAGGCGTGCGCTCCTGGATCGGCTACCGCATCGTGCGCCACGCGGGCTTCAACGTCACCATGCTGTCGGGCGGCATCCAGACGCTGCGGGCGTGGCTCGGAGAGAAGGCCGAGGCCGTGCTGGTGAAGGGAGAGGGCTAAGCATGAGGATTCCTGCCTCGCAAACGACCCCGCGTCGGAGAATGAAGCAGTAGAATCTCTAGTCACAACCGGGAGCGTCCCGATCAACAAACCCGAGCACTCGGTCCTCCGACTGGCCTCATGCGATGGCGCAACCAGCCCGAGAGCGGATGCTCGCAACACCATGCAGCGGGTCCAACGAGGGGCTCGAGGCGCGACAACGAAGGAGGCAATCATGTGTCGACCCACCACCTGCGAGGTATGCGGAAAGACTACCTGGAAGGGTTGCGGCAAGCACATCGACTCAGTGAAGGAACAGGTTCCCCCGGATCAGTGGTGCGATAAGAACCATACCGACGAGGAGTACGCCGCCGCCGAAAAGAAGCGTGGTTTCTTCGGCAGCTTCTGCAAGTAGGCGTCACCCCTCAGGTAGCGTCGCGCGCGCCGCGACGCTGGTTCATGTACGCCCATTTCGCGGCCCGCACAGTGGACGTGTCAAAGAGCTTTTTTATTCATGCGACGCGGCTATCATTGAGTCATGAGGTGGGCGACAAAATCAACGTGGATTCGTATCGCCGGGCTGTTCGGCATCTACCTGCTGGTACCGGCGGCGTGGTTTGGTGTCTCGAGCGTCTCGGACTCGATGGAGATCGTGAAGAGCCTCGTGTTCCTGATCCTGCTCGCGATCCTGCCGATCCTTGCAATGGGGTTCGGCGCATGGGATGGCGTGAAGGAGGGCTTTAGCCTCCTGTGGCTGCTTGCACCCTTCGTGTGTTTCCTGGCACCGATGTTCCTGTTCCTCAACGACAGCGCTCTCATCTACGGGGCAGGCTACAGCCTGCTCGGCTTCGCCGCCCACGGCGTCGGTGCCGTCATCCACGCGCGCCGTGTGCGGCGGGCATAATCGCGTGTAACGAGCTGATCCGCGCGCTGCACGCGACTACGCGGATAGGTTATGAACATGCGGATAGGTTATGACGATGTGGATAGCTTATTAACCTATCCGCATGCGAATAACCTATCCGTATCCGCATAACCTATCCGCATGTGCCCCCGCAGATATGTCCCCGTGCGCAGAACCCCGTTTCGCCCCGCCGCCGCCTTTTCGGGCGTAGCATTTCCTGTATCGTGACGGCTCAAGGCCCGCGCAACGCACAAGCACACGGAGGTGCTGGCATGATTTGGGATCGGGTCGCACCGCTCTACGACTTCTTCGAAAACACGTTCAACCGAACTGTTTATGACGGTACGGGCGAGGCGGTCGCACGCATGATCCGCCCCGACGACCGTGTCCTCGAATGCGCGTGCGGCACCGGCGCGATCAGCGTCGCCATTGCCCCGGTGTGCGCCCGCCTGGTCGCCACGGACTACTCCGAGGGGATGCTCAAGCAGGCACGCAAGAAGCTCGCGAAACACTTGAACGTCACCGTCGAGCAGGCGGATATCACCGACTTGCGCTACGCGGACGACTCGTTCGACGCCGTCGTGGCGGGCAACGTCATCCACTTGCTGCCTGAACCGGGCGACGCGCTCAAGGAGCTCAAGCGGGTCGTGCGCCCGGGTGGCACGATCATCGTGCCCACCTACGTGAGCCTCACAGATGGTGCGAACAACCCCATTCCGCGACTGTTGTCGCGCCTGGGGGTGCGCTTTCAGGAGCACTTCACCCCGGCCTCGTACCGGGCATTCTTTGAGCGTATGGGCTGTATGGACGTCACCTACCGCGTCGTGCGAGGTCGAATTCCCTGCGTGATCGCCTCCTTCACGAACGATCAGTAGATGCCGAGCCCAGGGCGATGTTCCGCAGCATCGCCCCGTAGTCGACCGAGTCGCGGCTCATGTGCTCGCAGTGCCCCGAGCCCGGCCAGATGCGCAGCTCGGCCTCCGGATAGAGTCGCGGGATCACGCGGCGCGCGAGCCGCAGGTCGGAGTCCTTCTCCCCATAGGCGAAGGTGCAGCGCCGCTGAATGTCAGGGGAGAGTGGCGGCAGCCTGACCCGAGAGCAGTCGCGCACGATCGCGCGGATACTGTCCTCGCTCATCGCGGCGAAGCTCGAGGCCATCGCGCGTGCTCTCTGCTCGCCGTAGAGGTGCGCAAGCTTGCGTGCCCCCGCCTCGGGATCCCGCGCGGCCTTCCGGTGCTTCGCGACCATCACGCGGCTGAGAATGGCCCCGCCGACTCGGGCCACGGGGCCGCCCGAGTAGAAGCTCACGCCCTCGATGAACAGTTGATCGAATGAGAGGTCCGGGAACCGCAGCAGCTCGAACAGGATGACACCGCCGAGCGACGCCCCAAAACCCAGGGACAGACGAGACAAGCCGTGGGAGGTCAGCCACTCGTGGATCGACGCCGCCTCGGCCGCCGCCGACACGTAGGGGGCCGAGGCCTCGTCCCCGTGGGCCGACAGGTCCGGCACGAGGAAACGCAGTCCGGGCCCCATGTGGTCGCAGAGTGCGGCCCTCATGCTCGAGGCCGAGGACAGCATCGGGTGAATGATGAGGACGGCAGGGGAGTCTTCCCCGCCGGACTCGTAGACGTGCATTTTCATGGCATCGCTCCGTGCAAGTCGCCGGGCGCGCCGATGCGCCCGGATGGGAATGATGAATGGAATGGTAGCGCTGTGGCGGCTCGAAGGGGCTCGCTTTAACGCAGCAAACGGGCGAGGGGACCAACTGAGCCAAGCAGCTGATGAGCGCCTACTAGCCTCCGCGCGGGATGGCGGGTAGTGTTGATCCGTTACCCCCGCATGAAGGAGTGAATGATGCTCGTTGTGACGACCCCGACCGTTGAGGGTGCACCGATTAAGCGCTACATCGGCATGGTGTCGGGCGAGACCATCGCCGGTGTGAACGTGTTCAAGGACTTCGGAGCGAGCCTGTCCAACATGTTCGGTGGCCGAGCCTCCCAGTACGAGGAAGAGATTGGTAATGCCGCCGCGACCGCCGTCAACGAGATGTGCGCACGCGCGCAGTCCATGGGTGCGAACGCGGTCGTCGGCGTCAAGGTCGACTACTTCACCGCCGGCACCGACAATGGCATGCTTGCCGCCATCGCGACGGGCACCGCCGTCATCCTCTGACGCTCGTCTGCGCGCTGCGTCGCTCGCGCGGAACAGCCCGCCAGGGTAGGCCCACGCAAGGCCTCCGTGGCGGGTTGTTGCTATGTCAGTCGCCGCAGGCGAGGACGGGCAGCGTCGGTACAGTGCACAGGCCTCGGATGGTCAGTGATACAGCTTTCCGATACTCCGATACGCTCTATTTTGTACATGGGGTCAAACTTGCGGTAAGTCCTTGACGGTGGCCCGACAAGGTGGCTGGGACAGACCTTCATCATGTCGGCGCGGGACGCAACAAGGTAATGTGTGGTGCGACAAAAGGATGCGAAGGCCTATTTGTCGATGATGTGAGAAATTCGTGACAACTATCCTGCAATGGGCGATCAGGGCTTACTCTAAAAGCAGGAGAGCTGCGCCTATGCGCTCCCCGTTGAACCAGGTGTTAAGGAAGTGAGTTGCAGATGTGTCATCGGCGTTTGTCGGCGCTGGCGTTAGTCGCCACTGGCGCCCTCGCTATCACGGCCATGAGCGTGGCACCCTCGTTTGCGGCCGATACGGACAGTACCGAGGCTGCGGTGCCCGGTGCGACCGCGGCGGATGGGACGTCCACCGTCATCGTCCAGCTTGCGCCGGGCGTTGTCGGCGACGACCGAGCCGGCGCGTACAGGGACGTCAAGCAGCGTATCGCGCGCTCCGTCAGCCAGGTGTCCCCGGGCAGCACTATCGGGGACGTGCGTGATTACCACCATGCCCTTGACGGCTTCGCGATCTCCGCTCCCGCGTCTGCACTCGGGGCCATCAAGAGTGTGCAGGGGGTCAAGGACGCGTTCGTCGACGGGGAGCGTGAGCCGGTCTTCTATCCCGAAATGTGGGGGGACGGCGGCGTGGCAGTTGCCGATCCGGCGAAGGAAACTCGCTCCGATCAGGTAGCTGGTCGGGGACGCGGGCGCGTCATCGAAGTCATTGACGCGAGTTTCGATACCTCGCACGAGGCCTTCGCCGGGACGATGGACACCGCCGCGCTGCGCCTCCCGCAGGCAGAGATGGAGTCCCTCACGTCCCAGCTGGATGCCGGTCAGGGCGGCGCATGGGTCAGTGACAAGATTCCTTTCGTCTACGACTATGCGGACCGTGACACGAACCCATCCATCGGCTATGGCTATGGTCCGCAAGACTTTACCGTGCACGCTCATGGCACTCGCATGGCGGCGCTCGCGGCAGCCAACGGAGCGACCTATCAGGGGAGTGCGCCCGATGCGCAGCTCATCCTCGCCAAGGTCCTCTCTAATAGCACTTGGACCGTGCGTGACAGTGACCTGTTGGCGGCCCTCGATGATGCGATGGTCTTAAAGCCCGACACGGTCTGTGTGTCCTTCATGGCGAATCGTGATCTCGACGGTGAAGCGTCGGCACTGTACGACGACGTCTTTGCCCGGCTGTCCGGCGCGGGTATCACGGTTGACGCGCCAGCGGGAGACAGCGGGCGAGCCGAGTGGCGCACGGGCGTGCGTGACCTGGGTGCAATCGGTGCACCCGCTTCCTACTCCTCTGTACTCGCCGTGGCTGCCGTCGGCGGCTCCACGATGCAGGGGACAGACGGCCTCGCGCCGTGGAGTTCCTCCTCGTGGGGTCCAGGCCCTGACATGAGGCTCAAGCCGGAGATCGCCGCGCCCGGCGGCAACGTCAACGCTGCCATCCCCGGCAATGACTATCGACGGATGCCGGGCACTGGCGAGGCGTCGGCTCAAGTTGCCGGTGTCGCCGCCCTCGTGCGTCAGCGCATGGCGACTGACCCGATGTTCGCGGGGCTGAGCGACGAAGATAAGTCCGCGTTGGTTCCCAGCTTCCTGATGGGCACTGCCCACCCGATCGTCGATCCGTCTGCAGCGGATGGCACCTTCTGGTCCCCGCGCTGGGTTGGCGCAGGAATGGTGGATGCGCAGGCAGCCACGACCTCGTCGGTGTACCCGAGCGTTGTGGGCACCTCGGACCCGTCGCGACCGAAGGCTGAGCTGGGCGAGAGCACCAGCGGCTGGACCTTCCAGGTGCAGTTGACCAATCTGTCCGACACCGCCCACACATACACGCTGGGCGGACAGGCGCTGTCCGAAAACGTCAACGGTCTGCTCTATACGAAGCACTCGACGAACTGGGCCGGCAAGGGGATCGACCTGACCTACTCTGCAGACACGCTCACCGTGCCGGCGTCATCGAGCGCGACCGTGACCGTCAGCGTGAACCCGACGCCGCAGTTCGCCTCGTACGCCTCTGAGAAGACGCCCAAGGGCACGTTCATTGACGGCGCGGTGACGTTGACGAGTGCGGATGGGCAACCCGACCTGACGGTCCCGTACCTCGGTTTCTATGGGTCGGCGGATGAGACCCCGATCTTCGACAGCCCCGTGTACGGCGAGGGAACGATCGGCACGTCCACGATGACTTTCCACGGGCTGACACTCGGGCAGCTGAACCCGTTTGACGTGGAGGAGGCCGCCGCGATCAGCACGAATGACCGTCATCTCTACATCATCTCGCGGTCGACGGAAGAAAACGCCCGGACATACGCGACGCCGGCGACGGTACTCCTGCGCGACGTCATGTCGTTGACCTACACCTACCGCAACGAGGCCGGCGACGTCGTGCGCTCATACACCTACGGGGGAGCGCCCAAGAGTCGGACTGTCTTCAATGGACGCTACTCCGAGGTGAGCACCGCGGAAGCTACGTTCGGTAGTCAACCGATCTTTGATGGATACGACGAGCAAGGGCGTGCGCTGGCCGACGGACGCTATACGCTCACGATCGAAGGCACGACCGGCGGTGCCTCGCCTCGTACCGAGCGCCTCACCCACGTGGTAACGCTGGACACGGCACCTCCCGTCATCTCCAACGTGGCGATATCGGGCGAGGGAGACGACCGTAAGCTCTCCTTCGACGCCATCGATTCCTCACCTATTGCCGCGTACGGATTCTCGTGGAGCGCAGACGGTGAGCCTTTCATGCGCGAGAAGTTCTACGGTTCGGACGAACGCGGGGACGATGGTCTGCACTACGGCCACTTCGAGGTGCCGCTGTCTCAGATCGCCGAGCGTTCGGGCGGTGATCCCTCGACGGTGTACCTGCAGGTCTGGGACTGGCCGGTGAACAAGGGGACGGTGAAGGTGGATCTGAAGGCCGTTCCCATGACGTCGCTTGCGCTCTCCCAGACTGACGCGACGCTGTCCGTCGGGGAGAGCGTGACGCTGAATGCCACCCACGAACCCGCGGATGCGAGCGTGACTGAAGTGGCGTGGTCTTCGTCGAACGAGGCCGTGGCCACGGTCAGTCAGGACGGCACGGTGACGGCGGTGGGCGCGGGGGACGCGACGGTGACCGTCTATGACCCGACGCAGCCCTCGCTCGTATCGGCGAGCGCCACGATCCACGTCAGCGCCCCGACCCCTGCGCACAAGGCGGGCACATGGAAGCGCAATGGTCGAGGCTGGTGGTACCGATATGAGGACGGCTCCTACCCCTCGGGAGAGGCCGTCGTCATCGACGGGAACGTGTACCGTTTCGATGCGTCGGGCTACATGCGTACCGGCTGGGTGCTCGACGGCGGGCAGTGGTATTACCACGCGGCCTCCGGGGCGCAGGCCAGCGGCTGGCTGCTCTCCGGTGTGCACTGGTATTACTTGAGCCCGCAAAGCGGCGTCATGGCCACTGGGTGGGTGAAAGTTGGTGCCACCTGGTACTACCTGTCGCCCGCCAACGGCGCGATGGCGACGGGATGGCTCAAGGATGGCGGACACTGGTACTACCTGAATCGCCCCTCCGGTGCGATGGCAACTGGCTGGCTGCGCATCTGGGGTACCTGGTACCACTTCGCTGATAATGGTCAGCTGATCGCTTAGTCAGCGACTGAGATGGCTGATCCTGCCCCGCGCCCCCGGACACTGTGTCCGGGGGCGCGGGGCAATATCCGTGAAAATAACCAAAAGGCTTACGGAGGAATCTTTGATGTCCTATTGTGAGAGGGTGGCCGCGTAGTCGCGGCTCACACCTATCCTTGACCCACGTGTAGCACAAGGGGAGACAACGATGTCCCAACGAACATTGAAGGCGCTGGCGCTCGCCGCGGCCGGTGCTCTAGCTTTCACCATTGTCGGTGTCCCAGCAGCCAATGGTGCCGCTACTGAAGACATCGATCCGGTCGGTTACCGCTCAGCGGAATGCAAGATCTCACGCGATCCGGCCCCCTATCCGTTTTGGCAACTACAGCCACACAGCACGGCTCTGGCCCCGGGGCAGAGCATCGCCGTCGAGCCTGTCGATTTTGAGAATTCGCATCCGGATTCCGCACCTGTCACCTGGAAGTCCTCGGACGAGTCCGTCGCGACCGTGGATGCGAACGGTGTCGTTACCGCCCTTACCCCGGGCGATGCGCAGGTGAGCGCGACCTATGGGGACATGGAAGTTATAACGGATACTGTTCGAATCCAGGTTCGTTCCGTATCCGAGGAGACTGGGATCGAGCTGCCGGAATCCGCGTTGACGGTCGCAGGTGGACGGCAACTGCTCGTCAACGCGCTTTTAGCCCCTTCACTTCAAGGGAGTCAGGTGTCTTGGGCACTTGACTCTTCCTCGGTGGGGACGCTGACTACCGATTCGGATCGGCCGACCGCCACGGTGCATGCCACGCGTGGGCCAGCGAGTGCGACGCTGACGGCTACCGTGACGACTCCAGCGGGTGAGGTCAAAGTCGCCTCGGCCGTGGTTGACGTGCGTCCCCCTTCGACAGATGACTATGTGATTTCGGACGGCGTCCTCACTAAGTACACGGGTGAGGCGACGGATATTGCGATCCCTGATGGGGTGACCGTGATCGGCGAAGAGGCCTTCGAGAGAACGTACGTTGAACATGTCTGGGTTCCCGCTAGCGTTCAGGAGTTGAAATACAGTGCATTCAGCGGTTCCAGACTGAGGACGATCACGTTCCAGGATGACGATCAACATCCGTCCCAGCTGAAGCGCATCGAGGGCATAGCGTTCGATTATACGAGGGTTGAGGCCCTCGTTCTGCCGCGCTCGGTCGAGCAGCTTGAAGAGGGCGCGTTTAGCGGCATGGGGTTGCTGAAGTCCCTTCATGTTGGGCCCAAAGTTGAAATGGGTTCGCTGAGTGCTGATCCTTTAGCATTCAGGTGCCTGTCCCACGTGGAGGTGGATGCGGATAATCCGAACTACGAGACTGTCAACGGTGTCCTCTACACGAAGGACCACACGCACTTAGTTCTTTTCCCGAGACGCATGGATATCGGTGGCTCCTATGCGGTTGTGGAGGGAACCCAGGTAATAGACGATTACGCCCTTTTGGACACGAATCTCTCCTCTATCACTCTGCCTTCCACACTGCTTTCCATCGGTAAGCGGGGCATGGCAGGAAACGCGTTTCTGACGAGCATCGATTTGCCCGATGGGTTGACAACCATTGAAGACGGAGCGTTTGCGGGCTGCACCAAGTTGAATAACATTGTCATTCCCGACTCTCTGCAGGTCGCCAACGGCTTTGGTGATCTGGAGATGGAAACCCTTGTGTTTGGGACGCAGATCAAGGAAATGAAGACATACGATTCGCCTGTGCGACAAACTCCTCACCTCGTCGTACGAGGCGGTGTCAATGGCTCGTTTATGCACACCGGGACTGCAGATGACAAGCGCGGAGAGAGCGCTTTCTTCGGTGAGGGAATGACGAGTATTTCCTATAGGGGTATCGCCCCGCGCTTCATCATCCTCCCGTCGACCCTTACGACTTTTTACCTCGGTGGCTACAACAACTGGGAATTCCCAGGAGATACGCACGTCTATGTGGCGGGAACCGAAGGATCTCACGCGTGGTCGGTTGCGAAGGCCGCAATGGTAGCTGGGGGCTACGACGTGTCGCAGTTGCACTCCTATTCTTCGGCATCACTGACGCTGTCTGGTTCAGGCGTTGCCGAGGCGGGGGCAAACTACACCATGAAGCCACCGTCGGGCGCGCCTGCGACCGTGACAGCTACCGTGGCGAGTGGAGTGCCGAGTGGGCGACAGGTGCGAGTCGTGCAGATCGGTGCAGACGGTCATGAGTCGGTCCTTCAGGATTGGAGCGACATGCCGCAGGATGATGGGGCGGACTCTGCCTCAATGGGCATCACGGTCACGCCTTCCAGTGAAGATATCCACCTGCGAGTCGACGCGCGCGATGCCTCGTACCTGGTGACTTCGACGAACCTGGCGATAATCGGTACTCCAGTTCCCACGCCCGACCCGACCCCTGCGCCTGAGCCGACTCCGGATCCGACGCCTGCGCCCACTCCGGATCCGACGCCTGCGCCTGAGCCCACTGTGGACCCGACTCCGGTGCCCGACCCGACTGTGGACCCGGTTCCGACTCCTGCGCCCGAGCCGACTGTGGACCCGGTTCCGACTCCTGCGCCTGAGCCGACTCCGGCGCCCACGCCTGCTCCGACTCCGGATCCGACGCCTGCGCCCACGCCGCAGGGTGGGGCGTGGATCAGTGATTCTATCGGTTGGTGGTATCGCTACGCGGATGGTTCGTACCCGGCTGGTGTGTCGGTGCGGATTGGCGACTCGGTCTATCGTTTTGACGCTCGCGGGTATATGCGTACCGGCTGGGTGAGTGAGGATGGTGCGTGGTTCTACCATCATGCGTCGGGTGCTCAGGCGAGTGGCTGGGTGAAGGATGGCTCGTCCTGGTATTACCTGGATCCGGCGACGGGTCGGATGGCCACGGGTTGGTTGCTCGATGGTTCGACGTGGTATTACCTGACGTCTAGTGGGGCGATGGTGACCGGCTGGGTCAAGGATGGTTCGACGTGGTATTACCTGATGCCTAGTGGGGCGATGGCCACGGGTTGGTTGCTCGATGGTTCGTCGTGGTATTACCTGATGCCCAGTGGGGCGATGGCAACCGGCTGGGTCAAAGATGGCTCTACCTGGTACTACCTGAGGTCCAGTGGTGCGATGGCGACCGGTTGGCTGATGGATGGTGGTTCCTGGTATTACCTGAGCACTGATTCGGGAGCGATGTACACGGGTGGTCACTGGATTGGCTGGACGTGGTACAACTTCGCCGATTCGGGACGCCTCATGAGCTGACGCCTCACGCGAGAGGCTGAGTTGGGAAACCATGTGCCCGCGCCCCCGGAGAATCTCCGGGGGCGCGGGCCTTTTCTCACCCATACACCAAGCCATCTGGTCGATGGATGTCAGGGGAGTCTACGCGAGGAAGAGTGAGGTTGGAAAAGAGACTCGTTCATTGCCACTTCGACCATTAGGTCGATTCATCGACAAGGGGGACACGTGTTTGCGGCTAATTGTTGGGTCCTGTCACCATAATCTGCGCGCTCGGTCGATTTGTCAGATGCGTTGGAAAGATGCTGTGAAACCCTAGATAAATTGGGCGCAATCATGCCCGTGCCCGATCCCTGCGTGCTCTCCGATCGTGTGGGTTGACGCAGGGTACCCCATGCAAAGAAGCGATACACTCACCGACACATGGTGAGAAGGTGAGTCTCAGGGGGTATCTGAAAACCCTTCGAAGGGATATGTTTGACATCGGGTATCGCGTTGCTAACACGGATCCCACCCTTACCAGCTGTCAATAGAAGGGGTTTCATATGTCCCATCGCAACTCAATTGTGCTGGCGTTTGCGCTCGCCGGCGCCCTGTCCCTGACCGGGGTAGGTGTCCCTGCCGCGCTCGCGGCCGACACGGGCGCATTCGGTCAGGTCAATGCTGCCGCCCCGCTGCGCGCCGATGCCGATGGGTTCACCATCGACGACGGCGTCCTCGTGTCGTACACGGGTAGCGCAACACAGGTGCGCATCCCCGAGGGGGTGACCGAGATCAGCACGAACGCCTTCAGCGGTACGCAGGTGACCAGCATGTGGATCCCCGCGAGTGTTCGCGCAATCGACGACTCTGCTTTCGCCGGCCAGCCGCTCACCCAAGTCACCTTCCAGGATGAGGACGCGCACCCCTCGCAGCTGGAGACGATCGGAGAGCGCGCCTTCGCCTACACCCCTCTTGAGAGCGTCACCCTGCCTCGATCCCTCAAGACGGCAGGCCTCGAGACCTTCAGCGATATGGACAAGCTGCGCTCCGTCCACGTCGGCCCGAACGTCCAGGCCGACGGCCTGTTCGCAGCATTTGCGCGCACCCCGCTCCTGGAGAGCATCGAGGTTGACGCGGCGAACCAGAACTACCAGAGCCTCGACGGTGTCCTGTACACGAAGGATCTGACGCACCTGGCGACATACCCGCAGGCGAAGAACTCGGGCGGCTCGTACACCGTTGCCGAGGAAACCGCATTCATCGACGAGGGTGCTTTCGCCTCTGCGCAGATCACCTCCGTGACCCTGCCCTCGCATCTGCGTAACGTTGGCAAGGGTGCGTTCGTGGGGGCGCGGATCACGTCCCTGACCCTGCCTGACGCCTTCGAGTCCATGGACGACACGGCTTTCTGGTACATGCCCAAGCTGGAGCGCGTTGACCTGGGTGGTGCCACGATGCTGCCGGATAGTGCCTTCCGCTACGACAAGTCCCTCGCCGAGGTGAATTTCCGTCCCGACCTGAATCGCCTGGCCGAGGTCGGCGACAACGCCTTCGATACCACCGCGCTCACCTCCGCCACACTCCCCGACTCGGTGACCTCGATCGGTAAGGGTGCCTTCTCCAACGACACCGCGCTGACCTCTGTCCACCTGGGCTCGGGCATTGCCACCATCGGAGAATCCGCATTCGTGGACGCGAACAACCTCGCCTCGCTGACCGTGGACCCCGCCAACACGGTGTACTCCGTGGAAGACGGTGCCCTGTACGGCAAGGGCGACGCTGGCCGTACCCTGGTCCTGTACCTGCCCACGAAGACGGACACAGACGTGACGGTTCCCAAGGGGACGACCGCTATCGCTGATGCCGCATTCGCGAACAACTCCTCCCTGCGCCGCGTCGTCCTGCCCGAGGGCCTGACGACCATCGGCTACGGTGCCTTCGACGGCGACGCGAACCTCACCGACCTCGTCATCCCCGACTCGGTGACGGTCGCCCGCGGCCTGGTCAACAACGGCCTGGACACGATCGAGCTGGGCTCGCAGGTCACGGAACTGTGGATGACCCCGCGCGCGACCACCACCCCGCGCCACATCATCGTGGGCGGCGGTAACGACGGCGAGTTCTACTACGAGGGCAAGGCCTCCAACGGCCGTCCTGACAGTGCCTTCTTCGGCGAGGGGATGACCCGATTCACCTTCTGGTTCGACACGCCCCGCGTCCTGGTGCTGCCCTCGACCGTCGAGGAGATCAAGCTCGCCGCCGACATGGACGATGACCTCAAGGCGGGCACCGAGATCTACGTCGCCGCCCCCAAGGGCTCGAAGGCGTGGACGCTCACCGAGACTGCCATGAAGGACGCCGGCTACAACACGGCCAACCTCTTCGAGTACGCGAAGCCCCAGGTCACGGTGTCGGGCACCGGCATCAACGAGGCCGGGGCCGGGTACACGCTCACCAGCGCGGTGGGCACGCCGACGACCGTCAACGTCTCCGCGCAGGGCGGCACCCTGGGCGGACGCGAGCTGCGCGTCGTGCAGGTCGGCGCTGACGGCACCGAAACGGTCCTCCAGGATTGGGAGTCGATGCAGGGCAGCTCGGACGAGAGTGCGTCCACCGACTCCTACACGTGGACCCCGACCAGCGCTGATGTTTCCCTGCGCGTCGACGTGCGTCAGGACCCCCACGCCGTCACCTCGACGACCGTCACCGTCAAGGATGCCTCTGACTCCGTGCCCTCCGGCGGCCAGTGGGCGTGGGGTGCTCGCGGCTGGTGGTATCGCTACGCGGACGGTACCTACCCCTCGAACACGGCCAAGACCATCGACGGCCAGGTGTACCGCTTCGACGCGGATGGCTACATGCGTACCGGCTGGGTCTTTGACGAGGGCAACTGGTACTACCACACCCTCTCGGGCGCGCAGGCCAGCGGCTGGGTCCTCGATGGCATCTCCTGGTACTACATGGATCCCGCCACGGGCACCATGGTCACGGGATGGGTCAAGGATGGCGCGCACTGGTACTACCTGAACCCTGCCAACGGCAAGATGCTGACTGGCTGGGTGAAGGACGGTGATGCCTGGTACTACCTGAAGCCCGGAAGCGGCCAGATGGTGACGGGTCGCGTCTGGATCGGATGGAAGTACTACCGCTTCTCCGACTCGGGCCAGTGGATCCACTAAGCGCCTGACGGCAATGCATACCCACGCGTCGCGCCCGCCCTCACCGGACTCGCTCCGGGGGAGCGGGCGCGCCCGCGAGGGGAACACGTGAGGCGCAACCTCTCGCTGCGCCCGCTACATCGTGCGTCCACGCGGATGTGCCGCGCGATCACTCACCCTCATGCAGCTCAACACTTTAGGTGTGAAGAAAGTGAGCCGACAATGTTCCACTACCGACGCGTAGCACTCACGCTGATAGCGGCCGGTGCCCTCGCATTCACGACGACCGGCGTGCCCGCGGCCTTCGGGGCCGACGCCGACGCAACCCAGGCCTCGTCGTCCCAGCAGGCCGGCGATGACTCGCCCAGCACGATCATCGTCCAACTCGACGCGCGTGATGACGGAGTCGACCGCGCCGCGTACTACGCGCAGATGAAGACGCGCATTGGCGAGGCCGTGGCTGCGGCCAGTCCGGGCACCACCATTTCCGATGTGCGCGACTACCTCCACGCCTTCGATGGATTTGCGATCCAGGCACCTGCCTCGACTCTCGGTGCGATCCGGGCGACGGCTGGCGTCAAGGGCGCTTTCCTCGATGGAGACAACTCCTTCGTCACCGACGAGGAGATCAACGGACAGTACCGCGCCGCTGGCGGTGGAGACTCCGGCATCACGCCCGGGGCGGCGGCGCAGATGATGCGAGCCAACGCGGCCTCCCAGAAGGGGCAGGGCCAGGTCATCGAGCTTATCGACAGTGGTATCGATACCTCGCACGAGGCCTTTGCCGGTGACATGGATGCCGCGTCACTGCGCCTCACGCAGGATGCGGCAGCTTCCCTGACCTCCCAGCTGGGCGCGGGCAAGGCGGGAGTCTGGGTCAGCCCCAAGATTCCTTTCGCCTACGACTACGGTGACGGGGACACGGACGTGCTCGCCACGGACGAAGGAGACGATCATGCGCGCGCTGCGAACACCCAGGGCACGCGCGTCGCCGCCCTCGCGGCCGCCAATGGGGGACAGTTCTCCGGGGCGGCACCCCAGGCGCAGCTCATCGTCGCGAAGGTAACGAAGGATCCGGGCAATCACGCCAGCGATGTCGACCTGCTGGCGGCGCTCGACGACGCGATGATCCTGCGCCCCGACGTCATCTCCGTGTCTTTCTCCAAGACCGAAGGAATGAGCGACGCCGCCGCGTCCCTCTATTCCCAGGTCTACGAAACCCTCGGTGCGCAGGGCACGACCGTCTACGCGCCCGCCGGGGACGTTGAGCGCTATGGGCGCGCGGACGACCCGGACAATGGCGCGCTCGGTTTCCCGGCCGCCTTCTCCTCGACCCTCGCGGTGGCCTCGGTCAACGAGCAGGAGATCATGGGAGCCATCACCTTCGGCGATCACCTGATCGGATATCGTCCCGTGACCCGCATGGGCAAGGGCGACGGACCGGGCTTTGACTCTCTCGCCGAGGGAACGTACCGCGTCGTCTACGCCGGTAACGGCTCGAGCGAGGACCTGACGAAGTACCTGGGCGCGGACTATGGGGACCTGTCCCACACGATCCTTCTCGAAGAGCTGGGAGGCACCGACTCGCGGGGCAAGGACGTGGAGGTCAAGCACAAGATCAAGGCCCTGAAGTCCCTGACGAGCAAGCCTGCAGGCGTTCTGCTCGGCCACTGGTACGACACCGAAACCCCTGTGAAGTGGTCGGTCGACCGCTGGTTTAGCATCCCGATGGGCACCATCACGACCTCGGATCGCAACCGCCTCTACGACGCGATCAAGGCTTCCGGCACCGGATCGATCGAGGTCAGCGTCTCGCCCTCCACGACTCTCACCGTGCCCGAGGGCCTGTCCGCGTCGGACTTCTCCTCGACCGGTGCCACCCCTGACCTGCGGCTCAAGCCCGAGATCGCAGCACCCGGCGGCAGGGTCGCGTCCGCCACGCCCGGAAACGACTACGATAACGAGTCCGGCACGGCCGAGGCCTCGGGTCAGGCCGCCGCGGTCGCTACCCTCGTGCGTCAGCGCGTGGCATCCGACCCCGCCTTCGCGGGTCTGTCGGACGCCGAGAAGAACGCCGTGGTCACAAAGCTCCTGATGGGCACCGCCCGCCCGATCGCGGATGCGCAGCAGGATGACGGTACCTTCTACTCGCCTCGCCGAGTGGGTGCCGGCCTGGTCGACGCTGCGGGGGCCACGACCTCGTTCGTGTACCCGAGCGTCGTTGGCGCGGCCAACCCGTCACGTCCCAAGGCTGACCTGGGTGAGGGCACCTCCGGCTGGAGCTTCCAGGTCACCCTCACGAACGTCTCCGACAGTGCGCGCACCTATACCCTCGGCGGCCAGGCGCTGTCCGAAAAGGTCGAGAGCATGCTGTTGTCGCACCACTCGACCAACTGGGCGGGGAAGGGGATCGACCTGACGTTCTCCGCGGACTCGGTGACCGTGCCCGCCAAGGGGGAGGCGACCGTGCCCGTCACCGTGACCCCGCGCGAGGCCTTCGCCTCGTACGCGGCTGCGAACACCCCCAAGGGAACGTTCATCGACGGCGCCGTCACCTTCACGAGTACCGACGGAGCTCCGAACCTCACCGTCCCCTACATGGGCTTCTACGGCTCCTGGGGCGCCCCGGCGATCTTCGACCAGGTCACCCCGAACAACCACATCAGCGGCTACGGGTCGACCTTCATGGACGGAAACCTCCCGTTCGGACAGCAGAGCCCCTTCGACGTCGAGGACGAGCGGATGATCAACGGGGTCGATCCCGACCTCTTCATCATCACCCGTTCGACGGATGAGAACGCGCGCAGGGGCGTGCGCCCGGGTACCGTGCTGCTGCGCTCCGTGTCCTCCCTGACCTACACCTTCGCCAACGAGGCAGGCCAAACCATCCGCACCTTCACGTGTGGGCGCGCGGATCGGTCCATCTACGACGTGCAGGAGCGCTCGCCGCGTACCGTTGAAGATTCTGTGTCCGGATGCGCCCCCTGGTTCTCCGGCTACGCGCCCGATGGAAGCGAGCTGCCGGACGGACGGTACACGCTGACGATCGAGGGGACGACCGAGGGACCCTCGCCCTCAACCCAGCAGATCAGCTACGGCCTCACGCTGGACACCAAGGCCCCCGTCATCTCGAACGTGACGGTCAGTGGCGATGGTAATGAGCGCACGCTCTCCTTCGACGTCGCCGACTCCTCGCCCATATCGGCCGTCGGCTTCTCGGCCACCGCCGATGGTCCCATCGTCGAACGCGGCGCCGAGGTCTACCCGACCGAACGCGGGGAGGATGGGCTGGTTCACCGCCACTTCGACATTGCGCTGAAGGATACTCTGGCCAGCATCGGGGGTGACCCGTCGTCCATCTACCTGCACGTGTGGGACTGGCCCGCCAACAAGGGGACGGCTCCGGTCGCCCTCAAGGCGATCCCCATGACGTCGCTGGCGCTCTCCCAGACCTCCGCAACGCTGAGCGTCGGTGAGACCGTGACGCTGAGCGCCACCCACGAACCCGCGGACGCCAACGTGACGGCGCTTTCCTGGTCCTCCTCGGACGAGGCCGTGGCAACCGTCAGCGCGACCGGCGAGGTCAGCGCGGTGGGCGCGGGCGACGCGACCATCACCGTGACCGACCCGACGCAGCCCAGCGTGACTGCCAGCGCCACCATTCACGTGAGCGCTCCCGCCCCCGAGGCGAAGAACGGAACGTGGAAGCGGGACGGCCGCGGATGGTGGTACCGCTACGAGGACGGGACCTACCCCGCCGACACGACCCTCGCCATCGACGGGGCCACGTACCGCTTCGACGCGCGCGGCTACATGCGTACCGGCTGGGTGTTCGAGCAGGGCTCCTGGTACTACCACAAGGCCTCGGGCGCGCAGGCGAGCGGATGGGTCCTCGACGGCATCTCCTGGTACTACCTGGATCCGGCCACGGGTGCCATGGCGACCGGCTGGGTCAAGGACGGTGAGACCTGGTACTACCTCAATCCCACCACCGGCAAGATGATGACGGGATGGCTCAAAGACGGCGGCGCCTGGTACTACCTGAAGACCGGAAGCGGCGCGATGGCCACGGGTCGCCTGCGCATCTTCTGGACCTGGTACACCTTCTCGGAGACGGGACAGCTGATCAGCTAGAACGCCACTGAGGTGGCTCCAGGCCCGCGGACCCAGCATCGTGCCGGGTTCGCGGGCCTGGGCGTCTGTCAAGGACGTGAGCGCTAAAATTCCCAGGGTTTTTTCAGGTTGTCTTGTCGTTGTCGCAAGGTTCGCCCTTTACGCTGAATGTCATCACAAGGGAATACGGCACGGACCACGGGGGTCCGGGACATGCCGACGAGACTTTTTCGAGGAGCTTTCTGGGAAGACTTGCACTGTGTTGATGGGATAGGCTGAGGGGCCGACCGCGAGGTCGGCCCCTCGGCTTATGCGCTGCCGTGCACAAAATGTCAGTGGGTGGACGCGACGATGGTCGAGCGGACATGCATACTGCACAACTGGGAGAACTTGCGCATAATGGGACGGCGCGCCATACGGACGCGCATGTCATCGCCACCTTATCGATACGTAAGTGAGCCATTGATGCCCCATCACTCCACCCCGGCACTCGCACTGGCCGCCGCCCTTGCCCTGACCGGCGTGAGCGTCCCGGCGCTCGCGGTGAGCCCCCAGCCGGGCGGTGTCCTCCCCGCCAACCCTGCCCAGGCCTCGTCCCCCGAGGCGCGCACGGGCACGCGCGTCGAGGACCCGCTCCTCTCCATTCGCCAGGCCGAGGCCGGGGGAGTGATCCTGCCCGACGCCGCCTCTGCGCAGGAGGCGGCCGACGACACCCCGACGACGATCATCGTCCAGCTCGAGGAGGGGGCGGCCGGCGGCTCTGCAACGGCCACGCGCGACGAGGCCAAGGCCCGCATTGCCTCGGCGGTTCAGGCGGCCGTGCCCGGCGCGCAGGTCACCACCGTGCGTGACTACACGAACGCGCTCGACGGCTTCGCTATCGAGGCTCCCGGTTCCGCCCTCTCCGCCATCCAGAAGGTCCAGGGTGTGAAGGCTGCGTTTATCGAGGGTGTGCACAAGCCGCTGGAAACCAGCGCGGATGGAGCGGGTACACCCGTCCTCAAGAACGCCTCCTCCCTGGCAATGACGCGCGCGGCCGAGGCTACCCAGAAGGGCGACCGTCAGGTCATCGAGGTCATCGACTCCGGACTGCAGACCGACCACGACGCCTTCGCCGGCTCGATGGACGGTGTTGATGTGCGCCTGAGCCAGGCCGACGTTCAGGCCTTCGCGAGCAAGCTGCCGCACGGGTCGTCCGGAACCTACGTCAACAGCAAGATCCCCTTCGCCTACGACTACGCCGACAACGACGCTGACGTTGTTCCCCACTCCGAGAAGGACCTGTCCCACGGCACGCACGTCACCGCGATCGCGGCCGCCAACGCCGACGTCCTGCAGGGCACCGCGCCCCACGCACAGATCGTCGTCGCCAAGGTGGCCTCCGACGCGGATGGGTCGATGCCCGATAGTGCCCTCCTGGCCGCCCTCGACGACGCGCTCGTCATCAAGCCCGACGTCATCAACCTCTCCCTAGGCGACGACGCTGGCATGAGCAGCGACGCCGGCAGCGTCTTCGCCGGGGTGTACGAGAAGCTGAATGCCGCTGGCATCACCGTCAACGCAGCGAGCGGCAACGCCTTCTCCAACGCGTACGGCAACAACTCTGGCCAGAACAAACCGTTCGCGACAGACCCCGACACGGGCACGCTCGGCGAACCTGCCTCCTACAAGTCCACCCTGGCCGTCGCCTCAGTCGACAACCAGGAGGCCCTGTCCTACGTGAGCCTGGGCGATCGCAAGATCGCCTACCGCACCGCCCTCGACGGCCAGGGCGAGGCCGTGCGCGGCCTGCGCGACATCCCCGAGAAGAGCTACCGCGTCGTCGATGCCGGCGCTGGCGGCGGCGACGAGCTCGACAAGTACGCGGGCACCAACCGGTTGAGCCTCGCTGACGCGATTGTTCTCGAAGACAAAGGCGGTACCGATACCCGGACCGGTACGGCGATGACTGACGATCTCAAAGCCTCGTACCTGACGGGCTTCCCGTCAACGCCCGCGGCCCTCATGATCGCCGACACCGACGAATCGACCACGCCCTACCAGTCGATCCTGGGGACCACGACCTCGATGCCGACGGTGACCATCACCAAGAAGGACGGCGAGGCGATCCGTGAGGCCCTGGCCGCTGCCAATGGCGCGGACGTGTACCTGACCGTGACGCACTCGGGCATCGTGCTGGCCTCGAACAACCCGACGGCCTCTGAGTTCTCCGCGTGGGGCGTGGCCCCCGACCTGACGCTCAAGCCTGAGATCGCGGCCCCCGGCGGCGACATCATGTCCGCGTACCTCGGCAACGAATACCAGCGCCTGTCGGGCACCTCGATGGCCTCCCCGCAGGTCGCCGGCATCAGCGCACTCGTGCGCCAGCGCATCGCGGGCGACCCCGCCTTCTCCGGTATGGGCGCCAAGGAGAAGAACGCCGTCGTCACCAACCTCCTCATGGGCACCGCCCACCCGCTCATCGACGTCGAGCTGGGGGACGGCACCTACTACTCGCCGCGCAAGGTCGGTGCGGGTGCCGTTGACGCGGTTGCCGCCACCACCGCGACCGTCTACCCGACCGTCGTCGGAGCCGCCGATACCTCCCGACCCAAGGCCGACCTCGGCGACGGAACGAACGGCTGGACCTTCCAGGTGCGCCTGACCAACCTCTCCGACGCCGCCCACACCTACACGCTCGGCGGACAGGCCCTGTCCGAGATGGTCGAGGAAGGCCTCTTCCTCGAGCACTCGCAGAACTGGGCGGGCGCGGGCATCTCGCTGTCCTTCTCCGGTGATGGCCTCGCCGAGGCCGGGGGCACCCAGCAGGTCACGGTCCCCGCTGCATCGACCGCGACCGTGAGCGTCACGGTGACCCCAGAGGCTGAGTTCGCGGCCTTCGCCTCGGGCAACACCCCCAAGGGAACCTTCATCGACGGTGCCGTCACCTTCACGAGCGGTGACGAGACACCGAGCCTGACCGTGCCCTACCTGGGCTTCTACGGCTCTTGGGGCGCCCCTAGCGTCTTCGACGGCAAGTGGTCGGACAACGAGACGACGCCCGTGCACGTCTACCGTTCCGCGCTGGTCAACTCCCACTCGTCCATCCCGCTGGGCGCGCTGAACCCGCTGTCGGACAAGCAGGACTCGAACCTGGTTACCACGATCAACACGCAGCGCCTCATCACCTCGCGCGCCAAGTGGGCGGGAGCCCCCGACAAGATCGCGCCGATGACCGGCATGCTGCGCTCCGTCCCCTCGATGACGCTCACCTACCGCAACTCCGCGGGTCAGTCCGTGCGCTCCTACACGATCAACCGCGTGCGCAAGTCCCTCTACGACCTCGAAACCGGCTGGACGAAGCCGGGCGAGTTCGCCGGTGAGGAGCCCTTCTTCGACGGTTACGACCAGTCCGGAAACGCGCTGCCCGACGGACGCTACACGCTGACGATCGAGGCTGCGACGGATGGACCATCCTCGCGAACGCAGCAGATGAGCTACGAGTTCACGCTGGACACGAGCGCACCCGTCGTCTCCAACCTGACGGTGAGCGGCGAGGGCGACGCGCGCACCGTATCCTTCGACGTCACCGACTCCTCGCCCGTGGCCGGTATCGACTTCCACGAGGATGCCGACGGCGCGTGGTACTACCGAAAGCTCGTCGAGGACGATGGCGAGATCCTGGCCGACGGCTCGCACCGCTACCACTTCGACGTGCCCGTCTCCGAGCTCACGAGCGCGTGGGTGAAGCAGGGGCGCACCGACGAGGCCCCGATGACCCCCTACCTGTACGCCTGGGACTGGGGCGTCAACCCCGCCAAGCAGGAGGTTCGCCTCCAGGGCGACCCCGCGCCTGTGCCTTCTGCGGACCCGACACCCGCTCCCGCTCCTCAGGATGGGGCGTGGATCAGTGATTCTGTTGGTTGGTGGTATCGCTACGCGGATGGGACTTTCCCGGCTGGCCGGGCGGTTCACATCGGCAATTCGACGTATCGCTTTGATGCGCGTGGTTACATGCGTACCGGCTGGGTGAGTGAGGACGGTGCGTGGTTCTACCATCATGCGTCGGGTGCTCAGGCGAGTGGCTGGGTCAAGGATGGTTCGTCCTGGTATTACCTGGATCCGGCGTCGGGTCGGATGGCCACGGGTTGGCTGCTCGATGGTCCGACCTGGTACTACCTGATGCCCGGTAGTGGTGCGATGGCGATTGGGTGGGTCAAGGATGGTTCGTCCTGGTATTTCATGGCTCCCAGTGGGGCACTCACCACTGGTTGGGTGCTGGATCGTGGTTCCTGGTATTACCTGAGCACCGACTCTGGCGCGATGTATACCGGCGGTCACTGGATTGGCTGGAAGTGGTACTACTTCGCCGACAATGGCCAGTGGAACGGCTGACGCCTGACGCGAGGCATTGAGCTCGTACGAGGTCGTGTGCGCCCCCGGGAGACCGGGGGCGCATACTCGTTGTGCTCCCAATTGTCTGCGGGGTAAAAATCCCAGGGATTTCTCAGCCGCCCTTGCTGTTGCCGCAAGGTTGGGGTCCTACACTAGGTGCCATCACAAGGGAATACGGCACGAGCCACTCGGGCTCAAGCGATGCCGACGAGAGACATGTTGAGGAGCTTATTGGGACTACTTGCACTGTGTTGATGGGATACGCCGAGGGGTCGACCGCCAGGTCGGCCCCTCGGCGTATCTGCATCTGGAGCGACTCGTGGGAACTGTGGGTGAAGAGCGTGACGTGTTGGCGGTAGCTTCGTCGTCTGTGCAGCTGAGTGCGTGTGGTGGGGCCTGTGGTACCGAGTGTGGTGAGGAGTCTGCTCTGCTGACAGGCCCGCTGTTTCGGATGTGCTTCTCAGCGCCCACCAATTTCGCACGTAATTCCCTCGCGACTGCTTCAAACATTGAATTGTAGTCGTTGGAATTGCAACGTTTCTGGATGTTGTTGAATGTTCATGCAGTCGAATTACGTGCGAGTTTTGTCTGGTTGTGGTTATGGCGGGGGTGTTGTAGGCCTATCGGTGGCCTCCGCGCTGGTCGCCGTTGGGGGTTTTGCGCCATGCGAAGCCAGCTGACGGCGTGTCGTCGGCGTGTCACCGCCCTGCGTGGCGCAATTTCCCCATCGAGGCTCTCCTCCAGCAATTTCGCATGCAATTCCCTCCAAAAATCATATTAGTCTGTTTCAGTTCGCATTTGTGTGTCACTTGTGTTTTGGAATTGCATGCGACTTTGGGTAGTGAGGCTCGCATGTGCTGCGGGCTGTGCTGCAGGCCAATGCAGCGGGCTGTGCTGGGCGTGAAAAACCGGGGCGCGCCAGGCATATCGCCCGACGCGCCCCGGCCTCGTCACTGAATGACGCTGAGGTTTACTCAGAGGCGCTCAAAACCGGCGTCCCACGCTGCGCGCATGGGGTTCGCGTCGGCGACCAGCTGATCGAAGCGCAGGTCGGCGATGTCGATGACCTCGCCGAGCGCGAAGCGAGCCTCGCGAGCAGGGGAGTGCTCGACGCGGCGCCAGCCCGAGGACAGCAGGTGCTTGCGGTCCACCACGTTGTCCACGCAGATGACCAGCGGGCGGCCAAACTTCTCTCGGTACGCGGCGGCCAGGGCGCGCATCTCCTCGGCCTCTTCGGAGGACACCTCACCCACGGACAGTGACGAGGTATCCGAGCTGGCCTGCTCGTCGCCCGCGCCGTCGAGGACCAGGGAAACGACGTCCGTGTAGGAGGCGATGAGCTCCTCGGCCTCTTCGGGGGAAGCCGACAGGACCGCGTCCTCGAAGGAGGAACGCAGCTCGGACACGGAAGCGAAGGGACGGGACTCCCAGGCGCGCTCGACCGGCCACGTGTGCGAGGAGAACATCGACGAGAAAGTCGCGACGAACTGGTCGCGATCCATCGCGTTGACGTCGTCCAGGTTGATCTTCCTGCCGTCCACCACGGCCACGTCCGGCGAGGCGGGGCGTCCGATGTGGAAGAACAGGAGGTTCAAGATGATGGCCGTCAGCGAGCCGATGGTCACGCCGGAACCGAAGATGATCTGCAGCCAGGAGGGCATGACCGTGACGATGCTGGGCTTCAGCGTCACGAGGAGGGCGAGGCCGATTGACGTGGAGACGATGACCGCGTTGCGGTTGTCTCGCAGGTCGACCTTCGACAGGGTCTGGATGCCAACAACCGCGACGTTTGCGAACATGGCCAGGGAGGCGCCGCCGATGACGGGCTGCGGGATCGCCGCGACGATGGCCGCTGCCTTGGGCAGCAGGCCGAGGATGATCATGAAAACACCTGCTGCGGTGACGACCCAGCGCGACTTCACGCGGGTCAGGCGCACCAGGCCGACGTTCTGCGCGAAGCAGGTGTAGGGGAAGGAGTTGAGGACACCGCCCAGCAGGGTGGACAGGCCGTCGGCGCGCAGGGCGTTGGCGATGTCGCGCGGGGCGATGCGCTTGCCCACGACCTCGCCGGTGGCGAAGACGTCGCCCGTGGTCTCCACGGCGGTGACCGCCATGACGATGATCATGGCGATGATTGCTGTCAGCGAGAACTTCGGGATGCCGAAGTAGAAGGGCGTGGTAATAGCCACCCAGTGGGCCTCATCGACGCCGGAGAAGTCGGTCTTGCCCATGGCGAAGGCGACGGCCGTCATAATCAGCAGCGCGAGGAGGACGGAGAGCGTTCCTATGAAGCCCTTAAAGAGGCGCTGAATGATGATGATGATGGCGATGGTGCCAAATGCGAGGCCGAGAGCCTCGTACGTCGAGGCCGTCTTCGCTGCATCATCAGTCGCCTTATCGGCCCAGGCGACGATGTCTCCGGCGGAGACGGACAGGAGTGTCGTGCCCATGACCGTCAGCAGGGTGCCCGTGACGATCGGTGGGAAGAATCGCAGGAGCTTGGCGAAGAACGGGGCGACGAGGAAGACGATGAGGCCGACGGCGATGATGGAGCCGTACATGGTGGCCAGACCGGTCCTCGGGTCGGCACCGGCGGGCGTAGCAGCCGCGCCGATCGCGATGAGGGGGGAGACGGCGGTGAAGGTGACGCCCTGAATAAGGGGGAGCTTCACGCCGATGAAGCGACCGATGCCGGCCGACTGGATGATGGTGGCGATGCCACAGGTGAGCAGATCCGCGTTGATGAGGTGGACCAGCGTCTGATTATCGAGATTGAGTCCGGAAGCGATAACGAGGGGGACGACCACGGCACCTGCGTAAAACGCGAGGACGTGCTGAATACCCAGAATGGTGAGTTTCCCAAAGGGGGGAACTTGATCGACGGGATGGGGAGCGGACGAGGGGCTTGATGCCATCTGTGTCTCCTGGACCTTTATCCAAGTGTTGAAGGGACTCATCCATTCTCTGTGATCAGGGGGCAGATTTTATGAGTTATTTAAAAAGTGTGGCGAGTTATATCTTGTTTCTCCTTGTCGTGGGAGGTGTGACGTGGGCGAGTTGTTGGAGGTCGGGGTTGAAATGTCGCGTTTTGTCCCTCCGTTGATGGTTGTGAGGTGGTGGACTTAGTCGTCGCCTGTCGTTGGTTTCCGTCTCGCTTCGTGAACGATGGGGTGTGAAGCGGGGGACGTGCGGACGTCCTCGGGGAGCGATTGGCCATCGATGTTTGTCAGGTGTTATGAGAGGGGTCTGTCCTCGGTTGTGGGAGGCATTCCTGTTACTGGGAAACGTGCCGGTGATACCGCATTTGAAGGTGGTGAAATAACAACCACTCGGCAAGTTTGAGTGACTTGAGACACAGAATTGACGGTTTTTGGGCAAAAAAACGAGTATTTTTCGTGAAATCCGCGAAATCCTGCCCTAAAGTCGGCGAAATCGTCGAAGATTTCGTAGTGTGTCATTCGTGGCCACGAAAGTGGTAACCAAGAACGAACAGGAATGAGGTTTCTCAATGTCCGTGAACCGTACCGAGCTTGTCGCTCAGATTGCCGAACGTGCCGACCTGACCAAGGCGAAGGCCGACGAGGCCCTGGCCGCCTTCCAGGCCGTCCTCGTTGAGTCCCTGGCCAAGGGCGAGGCCGTCAAGGTGACCGGTCTGCTCTCGGTTGAGCGTGTTGAGCGCGCCGCCCGCACCGGCCGCAACCCCCGCACCGGCGAAGAGATCAAGATCCCCGCTGGCTACGGCGTCAAGCTCTCCGCTGGCTCCACCCTGAAGAAGGCCGTCTCCAAGTGACGCGCTGACGACAGCGAAGCGTGTGGGGCGCGGCCGCGTGGTCGTGCCCCACACGTGTCTCTATGGCCGCGATCCGCCTCGGTAGAGCAGCGTGCTCCAATTCCGCGCTAGTAGCAGCAGGCGACGGATGGTGTCGGTTCCGCGCATGACGGTGCCCCCGGCCTGATGACTCAGGCCGGGGGCACCGCTTGGAGCTCGCATGAACGTATGTGTCAGGCGTCCACCTTTTCCTTCACGCTCAGCTGCAGGAGCGGGTGGTGGCAGGCCACGCGGTGCGTCTCATCCGTGAGCATGGGCTGCACCTTGCACTCTTCGCCCGCAAACGGGCAACGCGGGCGGAAGCGGCAACCCTCGGGCGGGTTGATGGCGCTCGGCGGCTCGCCGGTGAGCTTGATGGCATTCTCGTCGTGCTTGAACTCCGGGTCGGGCACGGGAATCGAGTCGATGAGCGCCTTCGTGTAGGGGTGCTTCGGGTTCTTGACGACCTCGGAAGCTGGGCCCTCCTCGACGATGCGGCCCAGGTACATGACGCCGATGCGGTCCGCCATGTATTGGACGACCGCCAGGTCGTGGCTGATGAACAGGTAGGACAGGCCCAGTTCCTGCTGCAGGTCCTTCATGAGGTTGAGAACCTGTGCCTGGACGGAGACGTCAAGCGCGGAAACGGGCTCGTCCGCCACGATCAGGTCGGGCGCCAGGGTCAGCGAACGGGCGAAGCCGATGCGCTGGAGCTGTCCGCCCGAGAACTCGTGCGGGTAGCGGTCCAGGATCTCTTCGGTCAGGCCGACCTGCTCGAGGATCTCCATGATGCGCTCGGCGATCTGACGAGCGTTGCCGGTCTTCTGGATGCTCATGGGCTCGGCCAGGATCTGGTCGATGCGCATGCGCGGGTCCATCGCCGCGTAGGAGTCCTGGAACATCATCTGCACGTCGCGGTGGATGCGCACCGCGTCGCGTCCCTTGAGCGTGGCCAGGTCGCGTCCATCGAGCTCGATGGCACCACCCGAGGGCGGCTCAAGGCCTGCGATGAGACGGCCCACCGTGGACTTACCACAGCCAGATTCGCCGACAAGGCCGTAGGTCTCGCCCTTCTTGACCGTGATCGAGACGCGGTCGACGGCGGAGACGACGCCCTTTTCGCGCTTGAAGAAGCCCGATCCGGCCGACTCGTACTCGCGCGAAGCCTCCTTGACGTCGAGCAGCGTTTCGTGGGAGATCTGCGGGACGTCCGCGGCCGCACCGTCGGTCTTGTTGGAATCCAGCTTGCCCTGGAGGACCGCGGGAGACTCGTCGCCTTCCTGAACCGGGTGGAAGCAGGAGAAGGTGTGGGTCTCGTCGCCGCTCAGGTCCGGGTAGCCCGCGCGGCACTCGTCAGTGGCCCACAGGCAGCGGGCCGCGAAGCGGCAGCCCACCGGCAGGTTGGTCAGCGATGGGGGAGCGCCAGGGATGGAGAAGAGCTTGGTGCCGGCCGCGAGGGCGCGCTCGGGCAGGGCTGCCATGAGCGAGCTCGTGTAGCGGTGCTTCGGCTCGGTGAACAGCGTCTTCGTCGGTGCGGTTTCAACGATGCGTCCGGCGTACATGACGGCAACGCGGTCGGTGTGACCGGCCACAACACCCAGGTCGTGGGTGATGAGGATGACGCCCATCTTGTATTCGTCGCGCAGCTCGTCGATGAGGTCGAGGATCTGCATCTGCGTCGTCACGTCCAGGGCCGTCGTGGGTTCGTCCGCGATGAGGATGCGCGGCTTGCACACGAGGGCCATGGCGATCATGACGCGCTGACGCATACCGCCCGAGAGCTGGTGCGGGTAGTTATTGATGACCACCTCGGGACGAGGCATACCGACGCGCTTGAGGATCTCGACGGCGCGTTCGAGGGCTTCCCTCTTCGACAGGCCCTCGTGCACGCGCAGCGGCTCGCACACTTGAAGGCCGATCTTCATGGTCGGGTTCAGGGAGGTGAGCGGATCCTGGAAGATCATGCCGACCTTGGTGCCGCGCAGCTTGCGCTTCTCCTTGAGCGGCAGCTGGGTGAGGTCCTGTCCGTCGAGGATGATCGACCCGGAGGAGACCTTGCCGCCCTGGGGGAGAAGCCCCATGAGAGACAGGGCGGTCATGGTCTTGCCGGAGCCGGACTCGCCCACGATGCCGAGGGTTTCGCCGGTGTTCACGTGCAGGTCGACGCCAGAGAGGGCACGGACCACGCCGGAACGGATCTCAATGTCGGTGTGCAGATCTTTGATCTGAAGGAGTGGAGTATTCATAGTTCAGTGCTCACCTCTTGCGCAGTCGAACTTCGAAGGCGTCACGCAGGCCGTCGCCGATGAAGTTGAACGACAGGACCAGGAGGATGATGAGGACGCCCGGCGGGTAGAGCAGCCACCAATTGCCCGAGTAGACGTGCGACTGGCTGTTGGAGAGCATCGCTCCCCAGTCAGTGGCGGGAGGCTGCGCGCCCAGGCCGAGGAACGACAGGTAGGCGACGTAGAGGACGGCGTCTGCAACCTGGAAGGTCGCGTTGACGATGACGGTGCCGATCGTGTTGCGCACGATGTGCGTCCGAATCGCTCGGGGCATCGATCCGCCCATACCGCGCATCGCGACGACGTACTCGCGCGTGCGCAGGGAGAGGGCCTCGCCTCGAATCAATCGGGATGTGCCCAGCCAGGACAGTGCCGACATGATGATGATGAGGACCGGGACGGTCGGGGGGATCATCGTGGCGATCAGCATGAAGAGGAACAGGACGGGCACGGACATGAGTGCGTCAACGATACGCATCATGACCGCATCGATCCAGCCGCCCACGAAGCCGGCGATCGCACCGTAGAGGGTGCCGATCGTTGTCGCGAAGATGCCTGCGAAGAGGCCGACGATAATCGAGGTCTGGCCGCCCTTCATGAGGCGTCCGAGCTGGTCGTAGCCGACCATGTCGGTGCCGAGCGGGTGCTCCGCGGAGGGGGCCAGCGCTGAGTTCGCCAGGTCGGTGTGGACCTGGTCGGTCACATAGAACATGGGGCCGATGAACGAGAAGGCCATCAGGATGAGGATCAGGCACACGCCGAAGACGGCGAGCTTGTTTTCCATGAAGACCTGCAGGCCCTGAAGCTTCGTCGACTTCCGGGCGGTGCGCGCCTTCACGGGCGCGCTCACGGGTGCGGTTGCTGTGGTCATTTGGCACGTCCTGCCAGTCGGATGCGGGGATCAGCGAGGGCGTAGAGGAAGTCTGCCAGGAGCGCGCCGATGACGGTCGCGAAGGAGACGATCAGGGCGACGCCGAGGAGGATCGGGTAGTCGCGCCTGCCGGTCGCCTGGTAGTACAGGTAGCCCATGCCGTTGAAGTTGAAGAGCGTCTCGATGACCAGGGCACCACAGAACATCGCGGGGATGTACAAGCCGATCATCGTGATGACGGGGAACATGGCGTTGCGCAGGGTGTGGACAAAGACAACGCGGAACTCCGACAGGCCCTTCGCACGGGCGGTGCGCACGTACTGCTCGTTGAGGTTGTCCACCATGGAGGAGCGCACGTAGCGCGCGTAGGCGGCGATCGTTCCAATCGAGAGGGCGCACACGGGCAGAATCAGGTGATCCCACTGCTCCCACATGACCGCGAGATCCTCGCCTTGCGGCGCATCGTTGGGCAGGATGGGCCACACCTGGGAGAAGAGGACGATCAGCAGAAGGCCCGCGAAGAAGATGGGGGTCGAGTAGGCGAGCAGACACGCGATCGTGACCACGTAGTCGGGCGCTTTATTTCTTTTCACTGCTTGCCACACGCCGAGGGGAATCGCGACGATGAGGGCGAGGATGGTGGACAGGAGGGACAGGAAGATGGTGCGCGGCAGGCGGGCGGCCAGCAGGTCGTTCACGGACTGGTTGTGCTGGTAGGAGTATCCGAAGTCGCCGTGCGCAATTTTGTTCAGGTAGTTGACGTACTGCTCGGGGATCGGGCGATCGTATCCGTTCTCGTGGTCGAAGGCCGCGAGCTGTTCTTTGGTCGCATCCTTACCGAGGGCCGCTCGGGCTGCGCCGCCCGGCTGGGATTGGAGAAGGATGAAGGTGATGATGGTGACCAGGAAGACGACGATGACTGCCTGGCCGAGGCGTTTGAGGATGAATTGGATCATTGCGAACTCCACAGTAAGGGGGCAGGCGCCCGCATGTGCGGGTGCGGGCGCCTGCCCCATGAGGCGTCAAGGCGAAGGGTTACTTACCTTCGGTCGACCACGACCAATCCTCGGGCCAGGTGTCGCCGGTGGCGTCGATGTCGCCCAGGTTGAGCGTCTTCTTCACCGCGGTGATCTGGTAGTACGGGTTGGGCATCCACAGAACGGGGAGGTCCTCCGCGAGGTAGTCGTTGTATGCCTGGAGAGCGTCGGGCTCGGAGGAGCGGGTCGACTCTTCGATCAGCCTGTCGGCCTCGGGGTTGGAGTACTGGCCGAGGTTGACGGGAGCGTCAGTGGCGAAGAGGCGCTCGCCGGAGGCGTAGATCGGGAAGCCCCACGAGGTCTGGGAGCCGAAGAAGGACATGTCCCACGTGCAGGGGGTCTCGTCGTCGCATGCCTGCGAGGCGCCGACCGAGTCGGGAACCTCGTTCATGTCGATCTTGATGCCGACCTTACCGAACTGGGAAATGATCTCTTCGAACATCTGGTGCGTGGAGACGAAGCCCGACTGGGAGATGAGCTTGAAGTTCAGCGCGTCGCCGGCTGCGATGCCCTCACCGCACTGGCCCTCGCCGGTGCCGGGGTTCTCGCAGGTGCTGGCACCGTCGGGGTTGATCTTCCAGCCGTGGTCCTCGAGGAGCTTCTTGGCGTTGTCGGGATCGAACTTGTAGACGCAGCCCTCGGTGGTGCCGACCTTGTCAGCAGGCATGGGGACGGGGCCACAGGTCGGGGAAGCGGTGCCGGACCAGATCTTCTCAGACAGGGTCGGCTGGTCGATGAGCTCCTGCATGGCCTGGCGGATGTACTTCTGCTTGATGAACTTCGAGCCGGGGGCCTTGTCGTAGAAGTTCAGTGCCAGGTAGGTGATGGAGTTGCCGGGCCACAGGAAGACCTGGTAGCCCTTGTCCTCAACGGCCTTGCGCTGGTTGTACTGAGCGGCCGGGATGTAGCCGAAGTCGATGGCACCCGAGCGCACGGAGTTGAACTCCGCGTCGTCACCCGTGAAGGCCTTGTAGATCAGCTTGTCGATCTTGGGCTTGTCCTCGCCCCAGTAGTTCTCGTTGGGAACGAGCTCGAGGCCCTGGTCGGGGGTGAAGGAGGAGAGCTTCCAGGGGCCGTTCACCGTCTGCCACAGCGGGTTGGTGGCGTAGGAGGAGAGGTTCTTGGCCTCGCCCTGCAGGTAAGAGAAGACCTTCTGGGCGCCCTCGGGGGTGCGGTCGAGGTCGGAGACGGCCTCGTCGGCGCTGGACTTGTCCCAGGCGTGCTGGGGGAGGAGGGCAACCTTGTTGATCTGGTTGTCAATGAACCAGGCCGGCGCGAACTTATCCTCGGTGGTGATAGAGAAGGTGTGCTCGTCGACGATCTTCAGCTCGGCACCGTCGGGGAAGAAGCCCTTCTTGTAGGAGGCCCACTCGTCCTTGTTGTTGGTGACGAGGTTCCACCAGAACTCAACGTCGCGGGTGGTGACGGGGGTGCCGTCGGACCACTTGGCGTCGTCGCGCAGCTTGATGGTGAAGGTCTTACCGTCCTCGGAGACCTCGGGGACCGTGCCCAGGGACTTGGGCAGGTTGATCTTGTAGGGGGTGTCGGAGGTGGACTTGTAGGCGAAGAGGGGGCGGTACATCGCCTGGATGAACTGTCCGTTTTCGCCCTGGGTGTAGCCCTTGGCGGAGACCGGGAAGATCTAGTTCGGGGTGCGCGAGGCCATCGTGACCTCGTTCTTTCCGGTTTCCGAGGTGGCCGCGCGGTTGCTGCCACCACAGGCGGACAGGCCCAGAGTGGCGACCATTGCGAGCGCCGCTCCGGTGGCGATCCACCGCTTCTTACTGAGATTCATGACTGCTCCAAATCAACGTTGATCGGGGGACACTGACGGGAGTGGGCCCTGCCAGATGGCATACATCATATGACAGTTTGTCGGCCAATGTTGCTGCTATGACCAAAATTCGGAATGTTGCGAAAAAATAACGAAGAATTTTGGCGAAAGAAGTGCCACACTTTCTTCGATGGGGCATAATTGGGGTGTTCTCGACGATGAGCGCTGTGTAACGTTGAAGTTACCGCATATCTATGTGAAGGAGGTGTCATGGCCACGCATGACGTCGATGAGACCGTCCTGACGCTGATCGGATCCGGTCAGGCGGATACGCGTCCCGCAATTGTCAAGCAAACCGGCCTTGCACCGTCAACGATTTCGGCGGCCGTCTCCCGCCTCGTTGAGGCGGGCAAAGTTGCAGAAGCGGACGAGTCTGTTTCGACCGGCGGGCGCAGGGCGCGCCGACTCGTTACTTCTGACGGAGTCGGCGCTCTTGCTCTCGTGGAACTGGGAGCGCACCACGGCCTCGTCGCCCTGACGGACTCCGCGCGCGGAGTCGGCGTGGCGAGCAGTCTCCTTATCGACATCGCGGAAGGTCCCCAGGCGGTACTGGACGCTGTCATGGAGGAAGTGTTCCGCCAGGAAGAAGCTGCCGGCGTGCGGGTCGGCGGCATTGCCCTAGCGGTTCCCGGTCCCGTGGACGCGGATCGCTCGCGCGTCATCCGTCCCGCCCGAATGCCCGGATGGGACGGAATCAACGTCGCCGAGGCCGTGACGGAGCAGTGCGGTCTGCCCGCCCTCATCGAAAACGACGCCCGCGCGGGAGCCGTCGGCGAATCCGTCTACCGGCGTCGGCTGGAGGGCGTTGCCCCCATCGACACGCTCATCTATATCAAGGCAGGCTCCGCTATCGGTGGTGCCTACCTCGTGGAGGGCGTGCCCCAGGTGGGCCAGGGTGGGCTGGCCGGGGATATCTCGCACATCCCCGTTGAGGCCGCCTCTGGTCGCCCCTGCAAGTGCGGTAACGTCGGCTGCCTCGAAACAATCGCGTCCGCCGACTCGATCCGCGCGGACCTGGCCGCCGCAGGCCTTGTCTATGAGAACAACGCACAGCTTCTCGCCGCCGCACGCGACGGTATTCCCGAAGTTGCGACGGCCATCCGCCAGGCGGGAACCCTTCTGGGCCACAGCGTCGCCCACCTCGTGTCCTTCCTGGCACCTCAGGGAGTCATCGTCGGAGGGGCCCTCTCCGCCGTCGACGCCTTCACCGCGGGAGTGCGCGCCGCACTCCACCAATCCTGCCTCCCCTCGATCATGGAACACCTCGTGATCGAATCGTCCCGATCAGGGCGCGAAGCCGCGCTCTGGGGGCTCTCCACACTTACCCCCTCGAAGATCTCAAAGGAGAATCGCTCATGACCAAGCCCCGCATCGCGGTTGCCGGCATTCACATCGAATCCTCGACGTTCACCCCCTACATCTCGACTGCCGACGACTTCATCGTCACGCGTGGCGAGGAACTGATGGACCGCTTCTACTGGCGCGATGAGGACTGGGCCACCCAGATCGAGTGGATCCCCGTCCTGCACTCGCGCGCCCTGCCCGGCGGCGTCGTCGAGCGCGGCGCCTACGACGCCTGGAAGGCCGAAATCCTCGAAGGGCTCGCCGCTGCCGGTCCCCTCGACGGCCTCTTCTTCGACATCCACGGTGCCATGAGTGTCCAGGGCATGGACGATGCGGAAGGCGACCTTATCAACGCTATCCGCGATGTCATCGGCCCGGAGCCCATGGTCAGCGCCTCGATGGACCTGCACGGAAACGTCTCTCAGGACCTCTTCGACGGCTGCGACCTGCTCACCTGCTACCGCCTCGCACCCCACGAGGACGCCCTCGAGTCGCGCCGTCGCGCCGCCTACAACCTGGGCATGCGCCTCCTAAACGGGCAGCCCAAGCCCGTCAAGGCCCTCGTGCATGTCCCCGTCCTGCTGCCGGGTGAGAAGACCTCGACCCGCATCGAGCCCGCCAAGTCCCTGTACAAGATGATCGACCCCATCGAAGCGATGGATGGCATCCTGGATGCCGCGATCTGGATCGGCTTCGCGTGGGCGGACCAGCCGCGTTGCAAGGGCGCGGTCGTCGTGACCGGCGACGATGCGGAACTCGTCAAGGAGCAGGCCGAGCGTATTGGCCAGTACTTCTGGGATGTCCACGACCGCTTCGAGTTCGTCGCCCCCGTCGCCTCGATGGAAGAGTGCCTGGCCGCTGCCGAGGTGGGACCCAAGCCCTTCTTCATCTCTGACTCCGGCGACAACCCGGGTGCCGGCGGCGCCGACGACGTGACGGTTGCGCTCGCGGCCCTCCTCGCGTGGAAGCCCGTCCAGGAAGCGACGCTCGACGTCATCTACGCCTCGATCATCGACCCCGCCGCGGCCGCGGTCGCATGGGAGGCCGGCGTGGGTGCCGAGGTGGATCTCGAGGTCGGCGGACACATTGACACCCGCGAGCCCGGAACCCTGAGCGTGCACGCGACTGTCGAGGCCCTCGCCGACGACCCGATGGGCGGCCACACCGCGCTGCTGCGCACGGGTGGCCTGCGCTTCATCGTCACCACGAACCGCAACCAGTACACGATGTTCTGTCAGTTTGAGCTGCTCGGCGTGGACATCACGGCCGCCGACGTCGTCGTTGTCAAGATCGGTTACCTGGAGCCCGACTTGTACGAGACCCAGAAGGGCTGGCTCATGGCGCTGACTCCGGGTGGTGTCGATCAGGATCTCATCCGCCTCGGGCACCACAAGATCGACCGCCCGATGTTCCCCTTCGATCCCGACATGGCAGATCCTGATCTGCATGCACAGGTCGTCGAACCATGAGTGCCGTGAAGGATTCCCAGGGTCCGGTATTCGCCGGCATTGACATCGGCGGTACGTCCATCAAATGGATGATCGTCGACGAGGCGGGATCGATCCTCACGCAGGGCAACGAGCCCACCGATCGCGAGGCCGTGGCCGAGCAGGTGGGGCGCATCGGTGCTCGGCTTGCCAGCGACTACCCGGGACTGGTCGGCTTCGGCCTGATCTGCCCCGGCCTCGTCGACGAGGAGAGTGGGACCGTCGTGTATGCGGCCAACCTGGAGCTGCGCGGCGTCCAGTTGGCCCGCGCGGTCGAGGAAGCCACGGGAGTGCCCGCCGCGCTCATGCACGACGGGCGCGCCGCCGGCCTGGCCGAGGGGCTTCTCGGCGCGGGCCGTGGGGCCTCCTCCTTCCTGATGATGCCCATCGGCACCGGTATCTCCGTGGCCCTCATGCTGGGCGATAGCCTGTGGAGTGGCGCGACGTTCAGCGCCGGAGAAGTCGGGCACGCCCCCGTCTTCCCGGGCGGTGAGTCCTGCCGCTGCGGTTCGCGCGGGTGCCTGGAGGTCTATGCCTCGGCGAAGGGGATTGCCCGACGCTATGAGCAGGCGACCGGCGAGAATATCGGCGCGAAGGCTGTCGAGGCCGGCATCGGCACCGACCCGGTCGCGACCGAGGTGTGGAACACGGCCGTGCGCGCCCTCGCCCTCTCGCTGACCCACATGACGCTCACCATCGACGTTGAGCGCATCATCATCGGCGGCGGCCTGTCGCACGCGGGCGAGCATCTGCTGGCGCCGCTGCGCGAGGAATTTGCCTCGATGCTGACATTCCGTGACGCCCCCGAGATCGTCCGCGCTTCCCTCGGGGGAGCGGGCGGCCGTTGGGGTGCGGCGATCCTGGCCGCCCGCGTGGGCGGCTCGACGTGCTACGAAAGGTGGCAGCCGTGACCGTTGTTGAGATTTGCGTGGAAGATGCGCTCGGCGTGCGCCGTGCACGCGACGGGGGAGCGGATCGCATCGAGATCTGCACCGACCTGTCGTGCGGCGGCTTGACTCCCGCTTTCGACGAGGTGGCGGCCGCCCTCGCGGTGGCGCCCGCTGGCGGCGTTCAGGTGCTTGTGCGCCCGCGCCCCGGGGACTTCGTCCATTCTCGCGAGGAGGTCGACCGTATCGCCTCGGATATCGTGACCCTGGCGGCGATCGGTCGCGGAGCGCCCGTGACCCTCGGCTTCGTCGTCGGCATCATCACGCGCGATGGGCAGATCGACGTGGATGCGGCCGCCCGCCTGCGCGACGTGGCCGAGGATGCGCCGCTGACCTTCCACCGCGGCTTCGACCAGGTCGTGGACCAGGATCGTGGGCTCGACGTGCTCATGGAGCTCGGCTACGACCGAGTGCTGACGACGGGCGGCGATCCGGCGGTCGCGCAGCCGGAGGCTCTCGCCCGGCTGGTTGAGCGCGGGGGAGACGACATCATCATCTTGGTGTCGGGCGGTCTGCGTGCCCACAACGTCGCCGAGGTCGTGGCAGCCTCGGGTGCTCGCGAGGTCCACATGCGTGCGCCGGGGACCTCCGGGACCTATCAGGCGGAGGTCGAGCGAATCGTCGCTGCGCTGCACGGATAACCCAGCTCACACATTTCTGAAAAATCATCGCTGATTCGTCTGACAAATCGACGTCGACAGTGTAAGGTTAAACACATGAGAATTGGAATTTTCAACGACGAAGATCAGATCGCATCCCTCGCAGCGGACCGCATCCTCGAGGTCTACCGCGCTAAGCCGAACTTTGTGCTCGGCCTGGCCACCGGTTCCTCGCCGCTGAAGCTCTACGCAGAGCTCGTGCGCCGCTACGAGGCCGGTCAGATCTCCTTTGCCCAGGTTCGCTCCTACAACCTCGACGAGTACGTGGGCCTGCCCCGCGATCACTACGAGGGCTACGCGAACTTCATCCACCGCAACCTCGTCGACCTCGTCGACATGCCCGAGGGTGCGGCACACGGCCCCGACGGCTGGTGCGATGACCTCGAGGCCGGCGCTGCCGCCTACGACGAGGCCATCAAGGCCGACGGTGGCATCGACATCCAGGTCCTCGGCATCGGAAGCGATGGCCACATCGGCTTCAACGAGCCCGGCGGCACCCTCGCCTCGCGCACCCACGTGGGCGTCCTGACCGAGCAGACCCGCCGCGACAACGCACGCTTCTTCGATGGCGACATCGACCAGGTCCCCACGCACTGCGTGACCCAGGGCCTGGGCACGATCATGGACTCGCGCGCCCACATCTTCATCGCCACCGGCGAGGGCAAGGCCGACGCGGTCAAGGCCATGATCGAGGGCGGTGTGACCCAGCGCTGGCCCGCGTCCATCCTCCAGCACCACCCCGACGTCACCGTGCTCCTCGACGAGGCCGCCGCCTCCAAGCTCGAGCTCGCAGACTTCTACAAGGAGGTCTGGGAGAAGGAACACCTGTGAGATAGGTTCCCCATCCGACCGTGCCCCGGCCTCGTGAATGCGAGGTCGGGGCCTTATTGTGAGCGTCGCTTCTTCGCTCCCGGCGCACGCGTGCCACCCGTTGGAAGCATCCCCAGGCACGTACAATAGGAACCATGCGTAATGCCCTCGACGAACCTACCGGCCCCTCCGGTCCCTCCACCGCGTCCTCGACCGGTCTGCTGGAGCGTACCGAGACCCGCAAGGAGCGCACGGACGGGGACGGCGATCGTTTCGCCCACTTCGTGCGCAAGGACAAGGCGAACTCCTCCATGGTGACGGGCCAGCCCGTCGTCGCCCTGTGTGGCAAGGTGTGGATCCCCACCCGTGACGCCTCGCAGTACCCGGTGTGCCCTACCTGCAGGGAGCTGCGTGACTCGATGGGTAAGAACGGGCGTCACTGGCCCTTCTCGGACGGAGGAAAGGGCTCCGACAAGTGAGCGAGACAACCCGGCGCGCACCCGTTGGCAGGCTGCGCGCCTGGCAGGCCGCTGCCCTGGATCGCTACATGGCTGCCTCCCCGCGCGACTTCCTGGCGGTCGCGACCCCGGGTGCAGGTAAGACGACCTTCGCCCTGACCCTTGCGACCGAGCTGATTGCGCGCGGCGTCGTCGACAAGCTGACCGTCGTGTGCCCCACCGAGCACCTCAAGGGGCAGTGGGCCTCGAGCGCGGCGCGCTTTGGCATCCACATCGACCCTGACTTCACGAACTCTCAGGGCGTGGCCGGCTCGCACTTCGACGGCGTGGCCGTCACCTACGCGCAGATCGGCTCCAACCCGGCCGTCCACGCGGCGCGCACCCGCGCCTACCGCACCCTCGTCATCCTCGACGAGATCCACCACGCCGGCGACTCCCTGTCCTGGGGCGACGGCGTGCGCGAGGCCTTCACGGACGCGACGCGCCGCCTGGCCCTGACGGGCACGCCCTTCCGCTCCGACACCTCTCCGATCCCCTTCGTCACCTACGAGGAGGACGAGGAGGGCATCCGTCGCTCGCGCGCGGACTACACCTACGGCTACGGTGACGCCCTCAAGGACGGCGTCGTGCGCCCGGTTCTATTCATGTCCTACTCGGGGCAGATGGCCTGGCGTACCAACGCCGGCGACGAGGTGAGCGCCCGCCTGGGCGAGCCCCTCACCAAGGACATGATGAAGCAGGCCTGGCGCACCGCGCTGGACCCCAAGGGCGAGTGGATCCCCGCCGTCCTGCGCGCTGCCGACCTGCGCCTCGAGGAGGTGCGCCGAGCCGTGCCGGACGCGGGCGGCCTCGTTATCGCCTCGAACCAGGAGCACGCGCGCGCCTACGCCCGCCACCTGCGCCTCATCACCGGCAAGGCCCCAACGATCGTCCTGTCCGACGACGCGGACGCCTCCGACCGCATTTCCGAGTTTGCGGACTCCGCCGACAGGTGGATGGTCGCCGTGCGCATGGTGTCCGAGGGCGTTGACGTTCCGCGCCTGGCTGTCGGCGTCTACGCCACGAATGCATCCACGCCCCTGTTTTTCGCCCAGGCGATCGGTCGCTACGTGCGAGCGCGCCGCCGCGGCGAGACGGCCACCGTCTTCATTCCATCCGTCGTACCCCTGTTGACCCTCGCCGGTGGCATGGAGATCGAGCGCGACCACGCGCTGGATCGCCCCAAGCGCGAGGAAGCCAGCGAAGACGACATGTGGAACCCCGAGGATGCCCTCGTCGCTGCCGCGAACCGCGAGGACAAGGCGTCCTCCGACCTGCTCTCCCAGTTCGAGGTCCTGGGCGCGGATGCCGAGTTCGACGGTGTCCTCTTCGACGGTGCCGCATGGGGCGCTGGTGCCGAGGTTGGATCCGAGGAAGAGCAGGAATACCTGGGTATTCCCGGCCTGCTGGACGCCGACCAGGTGACGACCCTGCTGCGCGCTCGCCAGGCCGACCAGGTTGCCGCCCAGAAGAAGAACCGCGCCGCCCAGAAAATGCGCGAGGAGAACGCCGGCATCCCGGCTCACAAGCTGCGTGCCGCCAAGCGCAAGGAACTCCAGCACCTGGTCTCCACGTGGTCGCGTCGATCCGGTGAGACCCACGCGACCATCCACTCGCGCCTGCGCTCGCGCTGCGGCGGCCCCGAGGTCGCCCAGGCCACGACCGAGCAGATTGAGGCGCGTATCGCCCTGCTGCGCGAGTGGTTCGTTGGCCGCCACTGACGCGCGGCCGCGTCGCACTCGGCGCACACTGACATATCACGAGGCCCCGGCCTCGTCCCTCGCAGCGAAGGACGAGGCCGGGGCCTGGCCGCAGTGTGTGAAGCGGTCAGTCGACCTTCTCGTAGCGCGTGGGGATCGCAGCCTCGCCCTCGGAGAGGCGCCACGCCTGGTAGGGCAGCTCGTTGCGGGCGCGCAGGTGGTGCTCCTGGGCACGGGACAGCGCCTCGGAACCCCATGCGGCGGCGTCGATCTGGCCGCCGCGAACCAGCTGGACCTGCAGCGGGCGGGCGCCACGCTCGGCGAGGAGGGCCTGGCCCTCTTCGAAGGAGGTGCCGACGAGCAGGAGCTCCTCGGTCGCGTAGCCGTCCTCGCCCAGGACGCGGCCGGCGACCTTGCGCCCGCCGACCGTGGACTTCGACTCGGCCTTCTTGGCGACGAGAACGGTCTCGCCGTTGGAATCCTCGCGCTGGACGACCTTGTAGACCAGGGCAGCCGTCGGCACACCCGAGCCCGTCACCAGCTTGGTACCCACGCCGTAGGAGTCCACGGGGGCCGCGCCCAGGGCGGCGATCGCGTACTCGTCCAGGTCGGAGGTCACCGTGATCTTCGTGGTCGTCGCGCCCATCGCGTCGAGCTGACCGCGCACCTTGAACGCCTGGGCGACCAGGTCGCCCGAGTCCAGACGCACCGCGCCCAGCTCGCCGCCCGCAGCGCGCGCGGCCTCGACGGCGTTAATGACACCCTGCGTGATGTCATAGGTGTCCACGAGCAAAGTCGTGCCCGCGCCCAGCTTGGCGACCTGGGAATCGAAGGCATCGCGCTCGGTGTCGTGCAGGAGCGTGAAAGCGTGGGCGGCCGTGCCGATGCAGCGGATCCCGTAGCGCTTCGCAGCCTCGAGGTCGGAAGTGCCCTGGAAACCACCGATGATGGCGGCGCGAGCGGCGGAGACCGCAGCGCGCTCGTGGGCGCGGCGCGCACCCATGTCCATGCAGGGGCGGCCGTGGGCCGCGATTGTCATACGCGAGGCAGCCGAGGCAACCGCGCAGTCGTGGTTGAGGACCGACAGGAGCAGCGTCTCCAGGAGGGTGCAGTCCGCGAAGGTGCCCTCGACGGTGAGCAGAGGAGAACCAGAGAAGTAGCACTCGCCCTCGGCGTAGCCCCAGATGTCGCCCGTGAAACGCCACGAGGACAGGAACTGCGCGGCTTCCTCGGAGATGATCCCCTGGTCGCGCAGCCAATCGATCTGCTCAGCGTCAAACTCGAAGCGTTCCAGGGCCTCGAGAATGCGACCGGTCCCGGCCACGACGCCGAAGCGACGCGTTGCCGGAAGGCGGCGGCCAAACAGCTCAAACGTGCAGCGACGATGCGCGGTGCCATCCTTGAGGGCGGCGTCGAGCATCGTGAGCTCGTACATATCAGTCAGCAATGAAGTGGATGTCGATGCAGGCATACTGTGAGCCTACCCTGAGAAGCGTGTCACCGCGGTGCGATTTCGCTTCCCAGACACATCCTTTCACCGTACTGTTGGCATATGACAACGATCCTCCAGCCAGCGTCCCGCGCGCAGGAAGCACCCACTGCGGTGCCGCGCTGGCGTGCCGTCGTGTGGGACGATCCCGTCAATCTCATGAGCTACGTGAGCGCCGTTTTTCGGCAATATTTCGGCTATTCCGCACTTCGCGCGGAGGAATTGATGATGGCCGTCCATACGCGCGGGCGCGCCACCGTCTCCACGGGAGTGCGCGAACGTATCGAGGCCGACGTCATGGCGATGCACTCCTATGGGCTGCGCGCCACCATTGAAGAGGACAGAGACTAAAAGATGGAAGGTTTCGCTCCTCGAGACGGCGGCTTCGCTTCGTCGATGAGTAGCGGCGAAGCGCTTCTCCTGCGCCAGCTGGCCACCGAGGTCCTCGTCGTCCTCGACGACCCGGGCGACTTCGGTGTGACCTCGTCGATGCTCAGCGCATTCACGGAAACCGAACAGCGCCGGGAGGCTCCGCGCGAGCGCACGCTGCGCATGCTGCTCCCCTCCATGAGTGAGGACGGGGACGATGCTGCCCGGATGCGTGCCCTCACCGAGGACCTCCTGCGCAGCGAGAAGTCGGTCCGGCTGCGCTCAATCGTCAGCGATCTTGACCACATCGTTCACGGGGAGACGAACACCCTCGTTGTGCGGCCCGGCGACGTGTGGTCGTGGCTGGGTGCCCTCAACGACATTCGGCTCGGCTTGGCGGGTGAACTGGACCTATCCGATGAAAGCGACGCGCAGCGGATCGAAGAGCTGGCGATGCGCGAGCCGACGGGGGAGCGCTCACAGACTGTTGCTGCGATCTATATGCTCGTCACATGGTGGCAGGACTCACTTCTTGAAGCCGTCAATAATTCCCAGTAACGCATAAAGTCGGATATATGAATAACGCCCCGATCGGAATTTTCGACTCGGGCCTAGGTGGGCTGACGGTGGCGCGCGCAGTCATCGATAAACTGCCCGACGAAGAGATCATCTACCTGGGCGACACCGAGCACACGCCCTACGGCCCTCGCGCTATCGCGCAGGTGCGCTCGCTGACGCTCTCCGCTCTCGACGAGCTGGCCTCGCGCGGCGTGAAGGCCCTTGTCATTGCCTGCAACACTGCGACAGCGGCAGCGCTCGCGGACGCTCGCGAACGCTACTGGATCGACGCCGGCATCCCCGTCATTGAGGTCATTACTCCGGCCGCCCGACAGAGCGTCATCGCGACGCGCAACCACCATGTCGGTGTCATCGGAACGAAGGCGACCATCCAGTCCGAGGCCTACCTGCGTGCGCTCGCGGCGGTCCCCGGGCTGACGGTGAGCCAGCAAGCGTGCCCCGCTTTCGTCGACTTCGTCGAGGCCGGGGTGACCACGGGCGAAGAAATCGAGTCCGTGGCGCGCGAGTACCTCACCCCGCTGAAGGAGGCGGGCGTGGATACGCTGATCCTCGGCTGCACGCACTACCCGCTTCTCACCGGCGTGATCGGACGCGTCATGGGTGAGGGCGTCACCCTGGTCACCTCCTCGGAGGCGACTGCGAACGTGACCTACAACGAGCTGGTGGACCGGGGGCTTTTGCATGACCCGTGGCCCGCTGGGCAGGGGCCGCAGCATCAGTTCCTGGCCACGGGCGCGTCCGACGCCTTCCCGCGCCTGGCCAGGCGCTTCCTCGGGCCCGAGGTGGGGTCCGTCGTTCGCGTGAGCACCGGCGGTGGTATCGCGTGAAGCTGACCGTCATCGGTGCGACAGGCTCGATGTCGGGGCCCGAGTCCCCCGCATCCTCCTACCTCATTCAAGCGCGCGGCATCGACCCCCAATCGGGCGGGGAACGCGTGTTTTCGCTCGTGTGCGACCTGGGACCTGGTTCTTTTGGGGCGCTGTGGACGCACGTGTGCCCGTGCGAGCTTGACGCCCTGGTACTGTCTCACTGCCACGCCGACCACATGGGTGACATCATCTCGCTGCAGGTCTACCGCAAGTGGGGTCCCGGCTCCTGCGCCCTCCGGCCAGTGTCGCTGTTTGGTCCCGAGGAGACGATTCGTCGCGTCCGTCAGATCGAGGGTGCGGCCGATGATGAGAGCTATGAGGCTGAGTTCGCCTTCACCCACATGCAGCTGGGTGAATCGTATGCTGTGGGGCCCATGACGATTCGTCCGTTCCGTGCCCTGCATCCGGTCGAGGCTTTCGGCCTGCGCATCGAGGGGCCTGCCGAGGACGATCCGTCCCGCCGTGTGTCCCTGTTCTACACGGGTGATACCGACCTGTGCGACACGATCATCGAGGGGGCGCGCGGTGTCGACGTGCTCCTCAGTGAGGTTGGCTTTACGAGCGACGAAACTGAGCCGGACATGCACATGGATGGTCTGCGCGCGGGAACTCTCGCGACGAGGGCTGCGGTGGAGCGCATGATCGCCACCCATATTCAGCCGTGGACGCCTCGTGAGCGGGTTGCATCGGAGATTCGCCAGGCATGGCAGGGGCCCCTCGAATTCGCGACGTCCGGCATGGAGGTCAGCCTCTGAGCAGTCCTTCGCCCCGTCGATCGGCGGGGCGCGGACTCCGAAGGCATCAGTCCGAGGGCTTTGAGTAGGTGGCGTTGTGGCGCTTCCACTCAGCAAGGTAGGCGGCGACGCGTGCGGGGCCGCCGGCCGTGGACCAGCCGTGATTCTTGTGCCGCAGCAGGATCTTGCGTGTGCCCAGCGACGGAAGAGGCGTGATGCGCATCCCCTCCGTGTGTGCCCCCGCCAGCGCCATCGCGGGAAGGATTGTCGAGCCTGTGCGTGCCCGCACGAGGGAGCGTGCGGCCTCGTACGTCGTGTACAGGTGCGGTGCCCAGCGTGTATCCGGGAATGCCTTGGTGATACGGCGCATGACGTGATCGCCGCTGGTCCCGGGATTGACGCGTAGCCATGTCAGGTCGGCCAGGTCTTCGATTGAACCAATCGGGGGAGCGGAGTCGGGGGTGACGAGCACCCAGGGTTCGTCGAGGAATGGGATGTCTGTGTATCCGCGCGGGGGTAGGCCCGGGTCCTCGTCTCGTTCGATGACGAGGATGTCGTAGTGGCCGGTGCGTAGCGCCGCCATGCCGGGGGTCTCTTCGGTTTCCTCAATGCGCAGGTCGACGCCTGGGAGGGCCTCGACGAGGTCGGGGAGTGCGGGAATCAGGGTGGAGCGGCAGATCGTCAGGAAAGCGCCGATAGTGACCGTTCCTGTGACCTGTCCCGTCAGGGGGCGCAGGGCCTTGAGGGCCTCAGCGATGTCTGCGTTGATGCGTTCCCCGGCCTCGGCGACGATGGTGCCGGCGGGGGTGAGGATGGCTCCCGAGGTGGTGCGCTCAACGAGCTTGAGGCCGACTTCTTCCTCGAGTTTTTGGATCTGCTGGGATACTGCTGAGGGCGAGACCATGAGGATGTCTGCGGCGGCAACGATGCCGCCCTCACGTGCGACGGACAGCAGGAAAGGCAGGCGGCGAGGGTCGATGTCCACGCGAACTCCTTTGTTAAGCGAAACTGTAAGATAACTATAGAACCATTCAATTGTGCTTGACTAGCGGAAGGTGCATCATATGAGTCATGACGATCTTCTCTCTCGCAATCACGATCCTCGGATGGGTTGGCGCGGCCGCCTCCATCGCCGCCTACTACCTGGTCTCCTCCAAGCGCTTCGCACCTGATTCGCTGCGCTACCACTCCCTGAATGTCTCCAGCTGCATCCTGCTGGCGATCGCCTGTGCATCGACCGGCGCATGGCCCTCCTTCCTGACGAACGCCATCTTCATCGGCGTTGGCTGCACCATGATCTGGCGTGTGCGCGACCGTCTCGCGCGCCGCATCATGCAGGTCGTTCGCTTCTTCGATGTGCGCCGCTACCTGCCGCGCCGTGTGCGACTGGCGCGCGCCCGCTGACTCGACGTTGAATTGGGGGTAGTGAGGGGGCAGGCCCAGGGCCTGCCCCCTCACTGTGTCTATTGTTATGGGCCTGTATCCACCGTCGGATTAATTAAGGTGATCAGCGTTTCATAGTCAAGACTTTATCAAGTGGTTTCAAGGAAAAGTCTGTAAGTTACACTTCACAGAAAAATTAGAAAATATCGATGGAAAATGCGCGATTTTAAGCGCACCATAAAAGTACGATGCGGTGACAGATCCATCGCACGGTACTCAAAGAGGAGCACACCATGTCTCGTTTTGTCGCAGATATCCTTCGTCGCTTCGCCCATCACTTCAGGGTGCGTCAAGAGACCAATCCCCTGCAGTTCTCGATGGACCGCCCCATCTTCGGTAACCTCGTCGCCCGTTGATGGCGCGCCTGCGGGCGCATCACACAAGTGCCGGACACCCTCGGGTGCCCGGCACGATTGTGTCTGCGCTACGTATCAGCCGCGCAGATACTCCACGATGTGGGGCATGAGCGCGCGGAAGGCGATGCCACGGTGGCTGATCGCGTTCTTCTGCTCGGCGCTCATCTGCGCGGTCGTGACCTCAAAGCCCTCGGGGACGAAGATCGGGTCGTAGCCGAATCCGCCCTCGCCGCGGGGGGAACGCGTCAGAGTGCCGCGTACTTCGCCGCGCTTGACGAACTCGCGCCCGTCGGGGGTGACCAGGACGGCGGCCGATACGAAGGCTGCGCCGCGGTGGCGGTCGGGCACATCGGAGAGCTGATCGAGGAGCAGATGAAGGTTCGCCTCGTCATCCCCGTGGGAGCCGGACCAGCGCGCCGAGAAGATGCCGGGTGCCCCACCGAGCACGTCCACCGTGATGCCGGAGTCGTCGGCGATGGCCGCCAGGCCGGTGGCGCGAGCCAGGGCGCGGGCCTTGATCAGCGAGTTTTCCTCGAAGGTCACCCCGTCCTCGACGGGGGAGGCCACGTCAAAGTCGCTCATGCGTGCCACGCAGCCCGCCTCGAATCCTTCCCATGCGGGGGCCAGGATGGCCTCGAGCTCGCTGACCTTGTGTGCGTTGGAGGTCGCGAAGACCAGGCGCGCGCTCACGGGCGCACCTCGACGCGCTCCATGAGGGGTGCTTCGAGTGCGAGCTGCTGTGCGCGGGCGAGCTCGGCGTTGCCCAGCGTCGCCAGGTCGAGGAGCTCGCCCAGCTCATCACGGTTGAAGGGCGCGTGCTCGGCGGTTCCCTGCACCTCGATGAAGCGGCCGTCGCCGGTCTGCACGACGTTCATGTCGGTCTGCGCGCGCACGTCCTCGACGTAGGGCAGGTCCAGCATCGGGGTGCCGTCGATGACACCCACGGAGATCGCGGAGATCGAATCGGTGAGGACCTTCGCGGAGGGCTTGAGGATGCCCTGGTCCTTCGCCCAGGACACCGCGTCGGCCAGGGCCACGTAGGCGCCGGTGATGGCCGCGGTGCGGGTGCCGCCGTCGGCGCGCAGGACGTCGCAGTCCAGGACGATGGTGTTCTCGCCCAGAGCGGCCACGTCCACGATGCCGCGCAGAGAACGCCCGATGAGTCGGGAGATCTCCTGGGTGCGACCCCCCACCTTGCCCTTGACAGATTCGCGGGAGGAACGCTGCTCGGTCGCGCGCGGGAGCATCGAGTACTCGCCGGTCACCCAGCCCTCGCCGGAGTCGCGCTTCCAACGCGGCACGCCCTCAGTGAAAGAGGCGACACACAGGACGCGGGTGTTGCCGAACTCAATGAGGGCGGAGCCTTCGCCGGTACCCGACCAGCCGCGGGTAATGGAGACCTGACGGAGCTGGGACGGGGTGCGCCCATCGGCGCGCAGGGGAGTATTTGTCATAGTGCCTAGGGTAGCCCACCGCGTTACCGTGGAGTTATGAGTCTTGATCTACCTCTCGTTCGCGGTCACGTCGATCCGGCGGTCGCGCTGCGCGATTCCGTGGCTCCCGCCGCCCTCGTGCGCGCCGGTGAGGCCGATGTCATCGTCGTTGACGCTGCCGGTTTCGTCCTCCTCGACGAGGCCGGGGCGCAGCGTGCGGGTACGCCGTCCCTGCGGCGCCTGAGTGGGGATGAAGCCGCGCGCCGCCTCGAGGGAACCACGGCCTCGTTCATCGGGGTGGCGGGTGGACGCAGCGTCATCGCGATCGAGACCAGCCGGGACGAGGCCTGGGGGCGCTGGGAGCACTTGCGCGCGGTTGGCTGGCAGCTTGACGGCGACGATGCGGCCCTGGCGCTGACCGCGCTCGCTCTGGCGCTCTGGCATGCGAATTACCGCCACTGCTCGCGCTGCGGGGCACCGGTGCAGCTGGTGTCCGGCGGGTGGGCCGCGCGATGCGATGCATGTGACCGCCTCGAGTATCCGCGCCAGGATCCGGCGATCATCGTCCTGGTCCAGGACCACGATGGACGCGTGCTCCTGGCGCATAACGCGCTGTGGCAGCCCGGTTTCGTGTCGATCATCGCCGGATACGTCGAGGCGGGAGAATCTCCGGACGTGACGGTTGCGCGTGAGGTCGCCGAAGAGGTCGGCGTCGATATCGAGACGCCCACGTACGTTGCGACGCAGCCCTGGCCTTTCGGGCGTTCGCAGATGATGGGATACCGCGCGCGAACCCTCGAGGCGCACCCGGCACCGCAGGCGGACGGCGTGGAAATCGAGTGGGCACGCTTTTACAGCCGCGAGGAGCTGACGCGCGCGCTTGAATCCGGGGAGATTAGCGCGCCCGGTCGCGCCTCAATCGCTTACGCGCTCCTTCGGGAATGGTATGGCATCGACCTGCCGAGCGGGCCCGAGGGTGCGGGACGCAAGTGAGCGTGGGCGATGAAAGAATGGGGGCCATGAACCCCGAGGAACTGCTGAACGCCCTGGATCCTGATCAGCGTGCCGTCGCGACGCAGGTTGCGGGCCCGCTAGCCGTGCTGGCCGGCGCGGGCACGGGTAAGACCCGCGCGATTACGTACCGCATTGCCTACGGGGCGGCCGTCGGGGCCTTCGATCCATCGAACGTCTTGGCCGTGACCTTCACGCAACGCGCTGCCTTTGAAATGCGCCATCGCCTGGCGCAGTTGGGGGTCCCGAAGGCTCAGGCGCGCACCTTCCACTCCGCGGCGCTGCGCCAGCTGCGCCACTTCTGGCCCACCGTCGTGGGCGGGCCGCTGCCCGACGTCATCCCGCATAAGGCATCCCTCGTTGCGGCCTCAGCCGCGCGCCTGGGGATCACGATCGACCGCACGAACGTGCGCGACATCGCGGCCGAAGTCGAATGGGCGAAGGTGTCGATGATCGACGCCGCGCACTATGCGTCGCGCGTGGCGCGCCTGCGCCGCGACGTGCCTGCCGGTCTGGACGCGGGGGATATGGCGCGCCTCCTCGACGTGTACGAGGACGCGAAGAACGAGCGCGGCGTCATCGATTTCGAGGACATTCTCATCTACCTGTGCGGCATGCTGCAGGAACGCGCGGACGTCGCCTCCATCGTGCGCAAGCAATACCGCTCCTTCGTGGTCGATGAGTTCCAGGACGTTAACCTCCTCCAGGCCCGTCTGCTCGACCTGTGGCTGGGCGGGCGCCACGACGTGTGCGTCGTCGGCGATGTCGCGCAGACCATTTATTCCTTCACGGGGGCATCTCCGGATTACCTGACGGGTTTTGGGCGCAAGCATCCGGGTGCTCGCATCGTGGAGCTGACTCGCGACTACCGCTCGACTCCGCAGATCGTCAGCTTGGCGAATGACGTTCTGGCTCGTTCCTCCCAGCGCGAGGGCACGGTGCGCCTGTCTAGTCAGCGCGACGGCGGAGCGCACGTCGGCTACTGCACCTACGACGATGATCATGCTGAGGCTGAGGGCGTTGCAGCTCAGATTGCGGACCTCATCGCTGGCGGCGTCCAACCCCACGACATTGCTGTCCTCATGCGCACCAACGGCCAGTCGCAGGCCTTTGAGGAAGCCCTGGGCGCGCGCGGTATCCCCGTAGCTGTCGCGGGCGGGAAGCCCTTCTTCGCCCGAGACGACGTGCGCACCGCCATCTCGCGCCTGCGGGCCGCAGCAGCAGCCGCCACCGACGACGGGAGCGTGGGCGAGATCGTGCGCGACGTCCTGTCGGGCGTCGGCTGGGCTCCCGAGGCCCCCTCCGGTCAGGCGGGTTCTGAGCGCTGGTCGAACATGAACGCGATCGTCGGCTGGGCGGATGACAGTCAGGCGCAGACGCTGTCGACCTTCGTCGCCGAACTCGACGAGCGCGTCGCCTATCAGGTCGAGCCGGATAAGGCCGGTGTCGAGCTCGCGACCATCCACGCGGCCAAGGGCCTCGAATGGGACGCCGTTTTCCTCGTTGGCGTCGCCGAGGGCCTGCTGCCGATCTCGTACGCAAAAACTGCCGCGGCGCGCGAGGAGGAACGCCGCCTGCTGTACGTGGCCGTCACGCGTGCGCGCGACCTGCTCACCCTGTCGTGGGCGCGCTCGCGGGGGGCCGATGGACGCGGCAAGCGCAAGCGCAGTCGCCTGCTCGACGGCATCTGGCCCGAGGAGGCGCGCGTGGGCGCCCCCAAGAAGAGGGCCCGTGCCTCCACGCGTGCCCTCAATCAGGCCTTCGAAGAGGAGGCCTCACCGCAGGCGATCGAGCTGTTTGGGCGCCTGAAGGCCTGGCGCCTCGAGGTGTCACGCCAGGCGGGGGTGCCTCCCTTCGCGGTCTTCACGGATCAGACGCTGCGCGACATCGCGCAGGCCATGCCAAAGAACACGACTCAGCTGCGCGTCATCCGCGGCATCGGAGACGTGAAGGTGCAGCGCTTCGCCGCTCCCGTTCTCGCGCTTGTGCGCGGCGAAGAGGTCATCGTCGACGAAGGCGCGTGAGCGAGGACGCGAGCCCGTTGATGCCGCACACGCAGTCGGTTGCGGGCTCCACCTCTTCGACGCGCACCGACCCGTCCTCGCCGATCGTGGCTACCTGCGCGCACTGCGATTGAGTGAGCGCCCCTGAGACGAAGTCCATGACCAGCTGACCCACGCGTTGAGCGGCCGCAAAGTGAGCGAGCAAAGCCAGTGGTGCGAGCGGCCAGCTTTCCAGCTCGCGCAGGTGTGCCAGATGGAACGGGTCCGCTGCAGCGCGTGCGTGCTGCGAGCACTGGTAGCAGGGGGTGACGCCCGGGATGACGAACGGGCCCACTTCGTAGGAGTGCTCACCGCGCGTGACGATGAGGTGCGCAGCATCGTGCGCGGTCAGTTCGAAGGGGATTCCCGGGTCGACGACCCTGTCCGCGGAAACAATCGAAAGCTCGGGTGCGCCCTGTGCGTAGAGCTGCGAGAGTGGGATGAGATCGCGCAGGGTGCGGCGCACTGCCCGATGGCGCGGTGTACCCGTGTAGTGGCCTCCGAACACGCGGTCCCAATCCTCGTCGACGAGGGTGTGGGTCTCGATCGATAGCGACAGTGAGAATGTGTCGACGAGGCTGTGGAGGGCGAGGAGGGTTGCGGGCACTGCCCCAACGATGCCGAGTGCCAGGTGGGGGAGTGCCTCGCTTCGATCCGTCAGGCGCGCCTCGGCCAGGGCTGCGAGAAGCTCCGGCGAGGCCTGGGTTTCCTCACGCTCGCGGGCGGGGTGCGCCTGGTTGCTGAGCCAGATCTGGTCGCCCGCGTGCAGGTTGTCGAGCAGGATGTGTCGGCTGCGGTCGCCACCGATCTGCACGCTGCCCGGTCCGCGCCAGAGGATCGCCGTATTGTGTGCCAGGTTCATATCAGTCTCCTTCGGTTTGTACCTGATGGAGTCATGATGAACCTATAGAGCGCTCGCGCGAGGGCGTTTAGAAAATCTGTGGAAAACTTGTCAGATCTCTTGAGAACGTTTCAGTTCGTTTCGCCTGGCTCGTCCGCTTCCCCGGTGTCCGAGGACGACTCGTCCGAGCCGGCCGAGGCCTCGTCCCCGGGCTGCAGTCCGTCCGCCCAACCGAGCGTCCCGTCGAGAAGAGAGGTCAGTGCAGCGTCGATATCCGCGTCCTCCTCCGCAGCCGCACGGCGCAGGGTGAGGAACGTGTCGGGCGTGGCCAGCTCTGTCTCGGAGGGCACCATGTCCGGATGTGACCACAGGGCTTCGCGCGCCTCGCGACCGCCGTCGGCCTCCACCAAGGTGAAGATGGACGCTGCACCGCGAGCCTGACGCGGGCGCATCTTCAGTCCCATGAGAGTCCCCAGGATCTCTTCGGCGGGACCGCCCGAGGCACGCCGACGACGCATCATCTCGCGCAGCGCATCCGCGTGGGGCAGGTAGGGCAGTGTGGCCTGGGCCGAAACGACCTCGACCCAGCCCTCGATGAGGGCGAGCATCGTCTCCAGGCGCGTGAGGGCGCGGCGCTGGTCCGGCGTCGTGGACAGCGCGAACACGCCGCCGCTGAGCGCCGATTCCACAGACTGCGGATCCGAGGGGTCAACAGAACGGGCGGCCTCGGTAATTGCCTCCGTGTCGATCGCGATCTGAGAGGCGTAGCGCTCGACGGCGCGCACAAGGTCGCCCTCCAGCCACGGAACGGACGCGAAGAGGCGCCGGTGCGCGGCCTCGCGCACGGCGAGGAACTGACGCACCTCGTCGAAGGGGATGTCGAGCCCCTCGGAGAACTGGGCGATGTTGTGGGGGAGGAGCGCCGCGTGTGAGGTATCCGACAGGGGGATGCCCGTGTCAAAAGTGCCGAAAGATTCGCCCGCCAGGGCAGCCAGTACGCGGGAAATCTGAGCGGAGAACATCATCGCCGACAGGCGCGGCATCATCTCCTGGGTCTTGCCGAGCATCGCCGCCATGCCGTCGGGAAGCGAAGCGGAATCGTCGAGGCCGCCCTGCCCGAACTGCTCAGACAGCGCTGCAGACAGCGCGCGCGACACGTTCAGGGCAATCGGCTCGCAGATGCGCTTCCAGGTGGGGATCGTGTTTTCGACCCACGACACCCTGCTCCACACGCCCCGATCCACCGGGCCCGACGCGAAATCCGTGACCGCGTCGAGCCACAGGTCCGCGACCGTCATCGCCTGACGTGCAGCCTCAGCCTCGGTGGCCGTGGGGGCAGGGTCGCCGCTGGCGTACGCGGCCTGCTTCGCGCCGTCCTCCACCAGGCGCCAATTGACCGGGCCGGCCGTCGTGTTCATGAGGAACTGGAACTGGCCCATCGCGGCGCGCATGCGCGCAGGATCGGAAAACTCTGCGGGCAGGTTCGCGGGGTCAAAGCCCTGAGCCTGTAGCGCGCGAGCGGCCTCGGCCGCGGCCTCGTCGCCCAACACGGAGCGCAGGAAATCCTCAAAGGGGGTGCCGGACTCGTTCTCGTTCATGAGCTCAGCCTAGCGAGCGCTCGTGCAACTCAGCTGGCAAATCCCTGCGAAAACGCTGAGAGCTGAACGCGCTGGGCCCGGCGGGCGTGCAACCGCGCGCTGCGTGGGACACAATGACACGGTGAGTGACACACGCATGACCTCGTCAGTCGACAATATCCTGCCCTTCGAGCAGACCCCGACGAAACGTAGACCGATCATCAGCTGGCGTATCCTCACAGCCATCCTGGCTGCCCTCGCGATGGTCGTGATCCTCTTTGTGATCCCCGTTCCCTTCGTGGTCAATAGCCCCGGCCCGACGTTCAACGTGTTGGGGTCGGACAAGGGTGTCCCGGTCCTCGAGATCGACGGGACTGACCCAGCGACGGGGGAACCCATTCAACAGGATGAGCCCGAGTCCGCTTCGTATCTCGATCCGGCGAAGCCCGGGCAGGGGCAGCTGCGCATGGTGACGGTCTCCGAGTCGGGCAGTCCGGACTCCCGTCTGAATTTCGCTCAGCTCATCGCCGCGTACTTCGACCCTCACAGCAAGATCATGGACTACGAGTCGGTGTATCCCGAAGGAACCACGCGCCAGCAGGTGAGCGACGCTCAGCTGTCCATGATGCGTAACTCGCAGACGACGTCCCAGGTCGCGGCCCTCGAGTACCTGGGATGGGACGTTCCCGCGACCGTGACCATCGAGGGGGCGGTTGAGGGATCGAACGCTGAGGGGATCGTCGAGCAGGGCGATATCTTGCGTGCCATCACCACTCCGGACGGGACCCGCCACGAGGTCGCGGACGCAGTGACGCCCTTTTCGCTCATGCGCACGGTCCCCGCGGGATCGACGATGACGCTGACGGTCGAGAGGAACGGTGAGACCCAGGAGCTCACCTTCGACTCCGTGGCAGCCTCGGCGACGGAAAGCGGCTCGAAGCTGGGTATCTACCTCTCCGTCGATCCTTCCCTGCCCGTCACCATTAGCGTCAACATCGAGGGCGTGGGAGGCCCGAGCGCCGGCATGATGTTCTCGCTGGGCATCATCGATCGCCTCACCCCCGGAGATATGACCGGCGGCAATTCGATCGCGGGCACCGGAACCATGTCCTATGACGGCCAGGTCGGTGCCATCGGAGGCATCCAGCAGAAGCTGTGGGGCGCACACCGCGATGGGGCCCAGTGGTTCCTCGCCCCTTCCACCAACTGCGACGAGGTCGTCGGGCACGTCCCCGACGGCATGCGCGTCGTCTCGGTGTCCACCCTCGACGAGGCCGTCTCCGCCGTTCACTCGATCGCCGATGGCACCGGGGATAGCCTGCCGACCTGCCAGTAGCGCTCGTTAGCCCGCCCACCGCCTTCGGTCAGGTGGGTGTGAGAAGGCCCCGGCCTCGTCCTTGTGTGAACTGTGGTCCGGGACGAGGCCGGGGCCTCCTCTTCTTCTCAGGCTTGCTCGTCCGTCACCGGCTCGAGGGACGCGCGCAGGGCGTCAACCAGGGCGGGAACGAGGTTCGAGCCCTGCCCGACCTTGTCATCGGAGTCGAAGGCGCGGGTGCGCAGCGCACACCAGGACTCACCGGTGCGCATGACGCCCACCGCCAGGCGCACATCGGTGCGCAGCGGGTGGTTGGCTACGAATGCGAGGGCCTCCTCGGGGTCCTCGGGGGCCTCGTCCTCGACCTCCGGGGGGACGACGATGCGCTCGACCGTGATCGCCGCACCGGGCACCGTCTCGGGCCATGCGAGGTGCGCCAGGACCTGCTCGATGTCGTCGTCGGCCAGATCCTCCTGGATGATGGCGCTCAGGTGATCATCGCTGCCATCCCAGCCAGCGCGCAGCTGTGCGGCGATGTCGGCGGGCAGATTCGGGTCGGCCAACAGCGTCGCCGTGGGAACCAGCGCATAGATGGAAGGCGCGTGATCCCAGCCCACCCGGGCAGCGCCCTTCTCGATATCGACAACCACGTTGGCCAGCGCGATCTCGCGCGCACTCGGCATCATCTCAACAGTCATGCCTCCCATAATCTCACGGAGAGCGAATTAGACCGAGGCGAAGTTAGACCTGTGCGCCGCTACACTGGATTGAAGCTATCGGTTTGACAGAGAGGAATGCCGTGAGCTTCGATTTTTCAGTCTTTCCGCCGGGCGGAGCGCGCGCTCCGCGAGACCCTGATCGTGCGCCCAGGCAGCTGACCATCCGCAAGCCGGGTCCCGCCGGCATCACAATCGTGGCACTGGCGATCATCGGAGCCATCATCTACGCGGCATCCATCGTGTGGACCGAGATCCTGTGGTTCCGTCAGATGAGCGCCACACGCGTCATCCTCACGCAGTGGGGAGCGCACATCGGCCTATTTGTCGTCGGCTTCGTCGTGGCGACGGCCCTTATCTTCTTCTCGATGTCCTTCGCCTACCGGCATCGTGCGTCCTCGACCCGCGGCGAGGCCTCGGCTGCCCTGCGCGGCTACCAGGAGGCGCTCGAACCTATGCGTCGCCTTGCGTTCTGGGGAGTGGCCCTCTTCTTTGGCTTCTCCAACGGCGCGCGCCTGGCCACCGAATGGCGCACGCTCCTGCAGTTCCTCAACCGTTCCTCCTTCGGGCAGGTTGACCCCCAGTTCGGGCTGGACATCTCCTTTTTCGTGTTCGTCCTGCCCGCACTCAAGGTGCTCGTTTCCTTCCTCATGACAGTCACCGCCATCGGCCTGGTTGCGGCAATCATCGTGTCCTACCTGTACGGGACGATTCGCCTCACCCCGCGTCCTCACGCCTCCAAGCAGGCGCGCTTGCAGACCGGCATGATGGCCGCCTGCCTGTCCCTGTTTATCGGCGTGAACTACTGGCTGGGCCGCTACGAGCTGCTCACCTCGGATTCCGGCTCCATTCACGGTGCCATGTACTCCGATATCAACGCGACGCTGCCGGCGCACTCGATTCTGGCGGTCATCTCCGGCCTCGTCGCGGTCCTCTTCGTCGTCGCGGCCTTCAAGGGCACGTGGCGCCTGCCGGTCACCGGCGTGGCGGTCACCGTCGTCGCCGCCCTCGTTCTGGCTGGTGCCTACCCGGCCCTCGTCGAGCAATTCCGCGTGCGCCCCAACCAGCGCACCCTTGAGTCGCCCTACATTCAGCGAAACATTGATGCGACGCTGGCCGCATACGGGCTCGATAACGTCGACTACCAGACCAACTACGACGCGGCGACGACGGCCTCTGCCGGTCAGTTCGACAACGACGCACTGACCTCCCAGGTGCGTCTCCTGGACCCCAAGGTCATCACGAAGACCGTCCAGCAGCTCCAGCAATCGCGCCTCTACTACGGCTTCAACTCCGGGATGAAGGTCGATCGCTACAACGTGGGTGGGGAACGGCGCGACACGGTGATCTCCGTGCGCGAACTCAACCTCTCGGGCCTGTCCGCCGAGCAGCAGACCTGGGTCAACCAGCACACCGTCTACACGCACGGCTACGGCGCGGTCGCCGCCTACGGCAACCAGCTGACCAGTGACGGCCTGCCGTCCTACTGGGAGCAGTCCGTGCCCTCTGTCGGTGAAATGGGTGACTACGAGGAGCGCGTCTACTTCAGCCCCGGTTCGCCCGACTACTCCATCGTCGGAGCCCCCGACGGCGCCGACCCGCAGGAGCTCGACTACCCCGATGACACCGCGGTGGGTGGCCAGGTCTCCACGACGTTCACCGGCAACGGTGGCCCGTCCGTGGGCAACGTGTGGAACAAGCTCCTGTACGCGATCAAGTTCGGTTCCACGGACCTCTTCTTCTCCTCTCAGACGAACGAGGCCTCGCAAATCCTGTATGACCGCGACCCGCTGCTGCGCGTGTCCAAGGTCGCGCCCTACCTGACGCTCGAGCAGTCCGCCTACCCGGCGGTCGTCGACATGGACGGGGACGCCTCGACTCCCAAGCGCCTCGTGTGGGTCGTCGATGCGTACACGACCACGAACAACTATCCCTACGCCCAGCACGAGTCGCTCTCGGACGCCACGGTCGACTCGCAGTCCACGCAGATGGGCCAGTACGTGCAGGCGAACAAGATCAACTACATGCGCAACTCCGTCAAGGCCGTCGTCGACGCCTACGACGGGTCAGTGCGCCTGTTCCGCTGGGATGATCAGGATCCGATCCTGCGCACGTGGGAAAAGATCTACCCAGGCAGCGTCGAGCCCATGTCCGCTATCTCCGGCGACCTCATGAGCCACCTGCGCTACCCCGAGGACATGTTCAAGGTGCAGCGCAACCTGCTGGCCACCTACCACGTGACCGACGCGGCCGGCTTCTACTCCGGTGGTGACCGCTGGCGTCTGGCCGAGGAGACCTCCACCTACGGCGCGGCTTCGTCCGCCGACTCGAGCCCGCGCACGGACGCGGCGGGCAACCCGCTGCCCGCACCGACCGCCCTGCAGCCCCCGTACTACCTGACTATGCAGATGCCGGGTCAGGATAGCGCCGAGTTCTCACTGACCTCCGTCTTCGTCCCCGGTGGCGGCGGCGAGGGACGTCGCGAGGCCATGGCGGGCTTCCTTGCGGTGGACTCGGAGACGGGCAACACGCCGGGCCAGGTGCGCGAGGGATACGGCAAGCTCCGCTTGCTCGCTCTGCCCTCATCGACGACCGTGCCCGGCCCCGGCCAGGTCCAAAACAAGTACGACTCGGACGAGAAGATCGCCACCCAGCTCAACCTGCTCAACCAGGCCGATTCGACGGTCATCCGAGGCAACCTCCTGACCCTGCCGGTCGGCGGCGGTCTGCTCTACGTGCAACCCGTCTACGTGCAGGGCACCGGATCGGCGTCCTACCCCGTGCTTCGTTCGGTGCTCACCGCCTTCGGTGACAAGGTCGGTTTCGCGCCCACCCTCGAGGAGTCGCTGCGCCAGCTCGTGTCGGACGATTCAAGCTCGTCAACTTCTCCCGGTGCGACGACTCCGCCATCGGGGGATCCCACGCAGTCGGGTGCGAACTCTTCCGATGCGAGTGCCCAGCTGTCCCAGGCCGTCAGCGACGCTGCGCAGGCCATGCGTGACGCAGATGCGGCGATGAGCAAGGGCGACTGGACCGCATACGGCGAGGCCCAGACGCGTCTGCACGACGCACTGACTCGTGCGGAGGCCGCGCAGGCGGCGCTCGGTACGTCCTCGTCGGCGACCCCGAACTCAGGTACGCCGACGCCCAGTCCGAGCCCGAGCTCATCTGCGACGAGCGGAGCACAAAGCGGCTCATAAGCGCTCTGTGCCCGTTGCGCGCCCGGCCCTGCTGAACACACGTTGTGAGGTGGGCCGGGCGCGTCCCATGTGACGGTGGGGTTTGTGCACGGCCGGGAAAGCCCCTCCGTGTGTTTCGTCATGTCGGTAGCATGCTGCCGATATGATGAAGATCATGCGTGCTCACGCGCCACCAACACACGCGGAAGGAACCTGACAGTGAGCAATTCTCAAATCCCGACCCCCCTGCCCAACCCTCCCGGAGGTGCACATGGGGCTTTCACTGCTCCCGGTCAATTCTCCGGTGCCGCTCAGGGGATCCCGTACCAGGGTGGCGCTCAACCGATGCCCACACCGCAAGCCTGGGGACAGCCGGGTCCCTACGCGGCTGCGCCGCGTCCGAAGCGTCCACCGCTCTCCACGCGCGTGCGGGTGTGCCTGAGGCTTGAGCTGATCCTTTCGGTAATCGCGCTCGTTAACCAATTCATTCCCTATTTCTTCGACGACTTGAGCATCTTCTTCGAGCGTTTTACGAGCGTCTGGTTCTATGAGTCAGTCATTATGTACATCGTGGCGATCGTGCTGTCCGCTGTCGCGCTCCAAAAACGAAGCAACGCAGTGCGCTACGCTCTGGTCGGCGTCGTTCTCGTGTCCTTCCTGCTCATTGACCCGGTGCTCGCCGTCCTGGAAGGCGGGCGCTGGTACTGGCTATTTATGCCTCCGACGCTCCATCCGTCGGTCTTTGGTGACGTTTGGTATGCCTCCTTGCTCGTTGTGCGTATGGTTCTGATCTGGATGATCGTGCGCTCGATTGTCATCATTGCCATTGTCCTTGCTGTGCCCGACCGGCGTCCCTCTGCTTCCACCCCCGTCGGTGCCCCCTTCGGTGCTCCGGTCGGCTACTACCCTCACGGGACGGCTCCTGCTCAGCCCGCGCCCCCACAGGGAGCTTCGATGCAGGTGTCGGCAACCCCGCCCGCGCCCCCGCAGGGAGCTTCGATGCAGGTGTCGGCAACCCCGCCCGCGCCCCCGCAGGGAGCTCCGGTGCGCGTGCCGGCAACCCCGCCCGCACCCCCTCAGGGAGCTCCGGTGCCGGTGTCGCCAACCCCGCCCGCACCCCCTCAGGGAGCTCCGGTGCCGGTGTCGCCAACCCCGCCCGCACCCCCTCAGGGAGCTCCGGATCCGACGCCCGCACCTCCCAGCGGTGCGCCCGTCGTGCCCGGGACTCCGGATGATTCCGCGCAGGCCCCGCAGTAGAGCTTCGGTTCGACTGCTCCTGACAGCGCCCTGTAGCTAGGACGTACATCACCGCGCTCGGTTTGTGTCCTCCCGGTCAATGCTCTAAAGTATCTAGAGCCGACGCGGGGTGGAGCAGTTCGGTAGCTCGCCGGGCTCATAACCCGGAGGTCGCAGGTTCAAATCCTGTCCCCGCTACCACCACAGACCCGGTCCCGTAAGGGGCCGGGTCTTTTGTTGTCGCTGATGCGTCAGGGCAGTTGTAGGACAGGGTTAAAGGACAAAAAGAGTTGGTCTGAGCCCGACCTTTCGGCTTTGCGGGTTAAAGGACAAAAAGAGTTGGTCTGATCCCGACCTTTCGGCTTTGCGGTGCGAGAAAGTCTGGTTCAAAGTTGTTGGGGGCCAACTTTGAGGGTGGACAAAATGTGTTGGTGAAACGTCGACTTTTCGGGCTATAGGCGCAAACGTGGTGCTTTAGACGGCGTGTCG
>NZ_JAPWAD010000015.1:0-58096 GCF_041432695.1 Pauljensenia sp. 27098_8_83
CAATCTCGACCGCCTGTGCCGGCAGCTGGGAGATTCGATATGTGCTCGACATGCCATTTAGCGCAACGATGAACGACTGCAGAAATTCGGAAACCATCTGGCCACGAGCTTTGGGGTCGTCGAATGTGTAGCTGCTGACGTTCGCCGGTACGAAGTTGCGAATGAACTTATCGGCGTCGACGACCTTAACGGAGAATCCGCCATAGGCGTATATCTCAAGGTCGCATTCGTAGTAATGGTCATTGTAGACCTGTGGGCCTCTGGTGCCGAATTTGATGTCGCGAATCTCGCGAAGATTCACGAATGCTATGCGCTTTTCGGATGAGCTGATTCCGCCATGGGAGAATCGGTCGCCCAGCTGTCGGAAGAGCGAATCCGAGTTGCCGCCGCTGAAGACACTGGATTCGCCGTCTTGGTATTCGTATGGACCGGGCTCGGACACTACGGTCTCGATGCCTCCCTGGCTGAAGATATACGCCACGGTGTTTTCTGGTACGAAAATCTTGGAACCGTTTGAGATCACGCCTTGCGAGCCGAGGAGATTGCTTCCGCGCCCGTTGTTGGTGGACTTCAGAACGCCCGGAGCGACAACGGTGTGCTCGTCGAAATAGCCAGCGGTTATCAGGTCAAGCCATTGGTCGGCAAGGGTTCCGCCTAGTGAATCAGTTGCTGCTTTTATAAGTCCCATGTCAATCTCACCTTCTTAGAGCACTTGCTCGGTGTCGCAATACTTGCATACGGCGGTCTTGCCCTTTACGCCCGTAATTGGGGCGTGGCAACCGGAGCACTTTGTCGAAACACGCTCGACAGAGCTTTTCTGCTGTTGGCCCGATTTGCCGAATCCGAAGCCGAAGGCAGCACCGACTTCACCAAATGCGTCCCTAAGCTGGCCAACGACCGTATCCTCGAAGTCATATTCGGGTGCATCCTGGCTTTCGAGTGCATTCTCAGAATCCCTGCCGGTTACCAAGCGGCTGATCTCGTTCGCCCAAATGCCGGAGTTCTTCTTTGCTTTGGTCTGAAACGCAAATTCCTCGATACCCTGCTGCGTGTAAATCTGCAGAACAGCGGTTCCGTTCCGCGCTTTCCCCACAAGTGCCTGGCACTTGCCGCCAATCACCTTGACCTGATTCAGGGGAATGTAACGAACGCCCTTCGTCCCCATGAAGATACCCTTGCGGACGTGAATAAGATTGAGGTTGGTCAGAATTAGTTCGTCTGTGTAAGCGGTGCCGATCCTATTGGGCTCGTAGCAGATGCCCGTCTTTTGGAGCACAACCCCCTCGTTAGGCTGTAATTGATACTGAGCCATCCGAATACCTCCGTCTATGCAACGTCGTAGCGATCCGTACCCATATATGTCCCATATACTAGCAATAAATTCACCATGCTGTGAGCTTTGCTACTGATGGCGCTGCGGAGCCCCAAATGAGTGTTCCGGTCGCAGTAATGCGCGTGGGCGGCTCCGCCCACGCGCATGTTGAGGGGTGAACGTGCAGGTCAGCGGGTGAACGTGCAGGTCAGCGGGTGAACGTGCAGGTCAGCGGGTGAACGTGCAGGTCAGCGGGTGAACGTGCGATCTATCGGGTAGGCACTCGGAATAATGGGCTCACCTGCGAGCACATGCACCGTGCCAGACACCTGTGTGCCCAAAACGTAGACCACCTCGCCCACGACAGCCCGTTTTCGCCGGTTTTTGCCGAGGTGGACTGCACTTTGGGCACCATACTGCTGTGAGTCGCGGCCTCATCGCCGCCAAACGGGGGGAATTGCACTACATGAGGCTCCGACACGCCGGTGACACACCCCCGGAAGGCTTCGTGTAGTGCAAAACCCCCACCGCTAAGAGCGCGGAGGACGCCGAAGGGACCCCCGGGCCAGGCTGCGGCGCCCGTGGGTGGCGGGAGGTCGGCAACTGGAGACACGGGCGGTGCCGAGGTGAGGCAATACTCGCCGCCAAGGACCGCGTAGGGCCGCTGCCGGTACAAAATTCGCCCTGCTCGAGCTGCGCGGGGCCACTTCCGGTACAAAACTCGCCCTGCTCGCCCGAAATAGCCCTTTTTGGCGCGTTTTGTGCGTGCTGGGTGAGTTTTGTCCCGCCTGGACGCTGATGGAGCCGAGCAGGGCGATTTTTGTCCCGCCTGTGGGGCAGGGGTGGAGCTGTGGTGAAAGAAATACCGCCCCTGCGTGAGGTGTTGTGGGGTGCCGTGAAATATTCTTCGCCCCGGCACGCCGAAAAACGCTGTATTTTGCCCATTGTGGGCGAGCAGGGGCGATATTTCTTTCACTGAGGACGCAAGTCAAGCGGTTGGGCGCCCTGCTGGGGCGATATTTCTTTCACTCAGGCTCGCTGGAAGTGGCGGTGGCGGCCGTGGAGTGCGTCGACGAGGCCGAGGCCCCCATGCCGCGTGCCAGTGCGAGGCTGCGGCACCCGTGGACGGTGGCGGGGCCTGGCCGAACAACGATCCGACGCGCCAAGCCACACGTCAGTACACTATGCCCCACTGGTGTGGAGGGCGCCGGAGGGACCGCGGGGCCAGGCTGCGGCGCCCGGAACACCCGTGGGGCCACAAGCAACACCATCAATCGGGCCAAGCAACCCGGCAGCACACAGCAAAGGGCCCGAAGCGCCGCAGCGCCTCGGGCCCCTCGCGTGTGTCAGTTGCTCACAGGTTGAGCTGGATGTTGCGGCCGGGGACGGCCTCGATCAGCTCGCGCGTGTAGTCCTGGACCGGGTTGTTGAACAGCTCGTCCGTCGTGTTGGCCTCGACGAGCTTGCCCTTCTCCATGACGATCACGTCGTCGGCGATCTGGCGGACAACGGCCAGGTCGTGCGTGATGAACAGGTAGGACAGGCCCAGCTGCGCTTGCAGGTCGTTGAGCAGGTACAGGATCTGGTTCTGCACCAGCACGTCCAGGGCGGACACGGCCTCGTCCAGGACGATGACCTCCGGGTTGAGCGCGAGGGCGCGGGCCACGGCCACGCGCTGGCGCTGGCCGCCGGAGAGCTCGTTCGGGTAGCGGCGCATGGCGCTACGCGGCAGAGCCACCATGTCGAGCAGCTCGGAAGCGCGCGCGATGCGCAGCTTCTTCGGGTTGAACTCGCGCTTCTCGGCGGCCGTCAGCGAACGCTTCGCGTCGGCGGCCTCGACGAGGACGCGCATCCACTCCTCGGGCTCGCGGCCTGTGGCTTCGGCGCGCTTGATTTCGGCGCGCGCGTACTCCAGGGTGCCGTACCCGTGAATCTTGAGGGGCTCCTCGATCAGTCGGTAGATCGAGAACATGGGATCCAGCGAACCGTAGGGGTTCTGGAACACGGCCTGGAGGCGGCGGCGCAGGCGGAAGAGTTCGCCTTCGCTCATCTGCGAGGTGTCCTCGCCGTCGAAGTAGACCTTGCCCTCCGTCGGCGTCAGGAGCTGCAGCACCATGTTCGCGGCGGTGGACTTGCCGGAGCCGGACTCGCCGACGACCGCGAGGGTCGTGCCGCGGCGCAGCTCGAAGGACACGTCGTCGACGGCCAGGAAGGTGTCTTGGCCCTTCTTGGCGCCGCGGATGTCGAATTCCTTGGTGAGGTGCTCGGCGCGGATGATGGCGTCCGTGGAGGTCGCGCCCTTGCCGGAGCCGGTGAGCTCCTCTTCGGTGACCGAGATGCCGCGCGCGTGGGCGGACTCGATGCGCGCCGAGGCCAGGGAGGGCGCGGCGGACACGAGGCGCTTCGTGTAGGGGTGCTGGGGGTGCTGGAGGATCTCCAGGGCGGGACCGGATTCGACGATGCGGCCGCGGTGCATGACGACGAGCTGCTCGGCGCGCTCGGCGGCGAGGCCGAGGTCGTGCGTGATGAACAGCACGGCGGTGCCCATCTCGGCGGTCAGCTTGCCGAGGTGGTCGAGGATGCGGCGCTGGACGGTGACGTCCAGGGCGGAGGTCGGCTCGTCGGCGATCAGCAGTTTGGGGTGCGCGGCCATGCCGATGGCGATGAGGGCGCGCTGGCGCATACCGCCGGAGAACTCGTGCGGGAACTGCTTGGCGCGGCGTTCCGCGTCGGGCAGGCCGGCTTCCTCGAGGAGGGCGGTGACGCGCTGGCCGACCTCGGAGCGAGGCACGACGTTGTTCGCGACGAGGGCTTCCTTGACCTGCGTGCCCACGCGGAGCACGGGGTTGAGGTTACTCATCGGGTCCTGGGGGACGAGGCCGATGCCGGAGCCGCGCAGTTCCACCCACTGCTTGGTGGTCAGGTGGGTGATGTCGCGGCCGTCGAATTCGATGGTTCCGCCCGCGACCTTGCCGGTGCCCGGCAGGAGGCCGATGACGGCGGCGGCGGTCGTGGACTTACCGGAGCCGGACTCGCCGACGATGGCGACGGTCTGGCCGGGGTAGATGGTCAGGTTCGCGCCGCGCACGGCGGGGACGACGCCGGTCGAGGAGGTGAAGGTGACCTCCAGGTCCGTGATCTTGAGCAGGGGCTGCGCGTCGTCCGGGTGGATGTCGGACGAGGCCGGGGCCGCGCTGGGGGCGACGGCTCGTTCGACGACCTCTTCCATCTCCTTGTCGGAGAGCTGGGGGGTGTTCGTTTCGCTCACTTGCGTGCCTTCGGGTCGAGGGCTTCGCGCACGGCGTCGCCCATCATGATGAAGCTGAGGACGGTCATGGCCAGGGCCGCGCCCGGGTAGAACAGGACCATCGGGTTGGTGCGCAGGGACGTCTGGGCGGACGAGATGTCAGCGCCCCAGGAGACGACCGAGGTCGGCAGGCCGATGCCCATGAAGGACAGGGAGGCCTCGGACACGATGAAGGTGCCCAGTGCGACGGTTGCGTACACGATGATGGGGGCCATCGAGTTCGGGATGATGTGGCTCATGAGGATGCGCGCGCGGGAGGCACCGGTTGCTCGGGCCGCGGTGACGAACTCTTCGTTCTTGGCGCTCAGGACCGAACCGCGGGTGATGCGCGCGATGGAGGTCCAGCCGAACATGGACAGGACGATGACGACCATGAAGATGGAGCGCGAGCCCTTGAACATCTGCATGAACACGATCGCGGCCAGGAGCAGCGGGATCGCGAAGAACACGTCGGTGATGCGCGAGAGCAGGGCGTCGAACCAGCCGCCGAAGTAGCCGGCGAGTGCGCCGACGGTGCCGCCGATGAGCACGACCGCGATGGTCGTGAGGATGCCGACGGACACGGACGCGCGGGCGCCGTAGACGACGCGGGCGTAGATGTCGCAGCCCTGCTTGTCGAAGCCGAAGGGGTGACCCGCGGAGGGGCCAGCCAGCGACGAGGAGAGCTCGCAGAACTTCGGGTCGGTCGCGGTGAAGAGCGACGGGAAGAGGGCGAGGAGCGCGGCGAGCGCGATGATGGCCGCGGCGATCCAGAAGGTCGGGCGGCGGCGCAGGCGCTTCCAGGCCTCGCCCCACATGGATGAGGGCGCGCCCTCGTCGGCGACCGCGTCGACGGCACCGAGGCCGGTCTCGTCGATGTCGGAGACGTAGTGGTCCTGGCCCGCGCGGGTGCGGGCGATGTTGGCGGAAGGAATCTGGTCACTCATAGCGGATCCTCGGGTCGAGCACGGCGTACAGGAGGTCGACGATCAGGTTCGCGATGATGTAGACCAGCACGAGCACTGTTGTCACTGACACGACGGTCTGGGGTTCGCCCTTGATGATGGCGCTCCACAGGGTGCCGCCGACGCCGTGGATGTTGAAGATACCCTCGGTGATGATTGCGCCGCCCATGAGGGCGCCGAGGTCGCCGCCGATGAACGTGGCGACGGGGATGAGGGAGTTGCGCAGGATGTGGCGCGTCATGACGATGCCACCGGAGAGGCCCTTGGCGCGCGCGGTGCGCACGTAGTCGGCGGAGACGTTCTCGGAGACGGACTGGCGGGTTAGGCGGATGACGTATGCCAGGGAGACGCCGCCGAGCACCATGGCTGGCATGGTGAGGCTGCGCAGGTCGACGGAGGCCGAGGCCGTGGTCGGCAGGATCGCCAGCTGCACGCCCAGGACGTACTGGAGGACGAAGCCCAGGACGAAGGTGGGGACGGAGATCAGCAGCAGGGAGACAACGAGGATGGTGGAGTCGAACCACTTGCCGCGGCGCATGCCTGCGACGACGCCGAGGGCGATGCCGAGGAAGGTCTCGATGGCGAGGGCGTAGATGGCGAGCTTCGCGGTCGTCGGGAAGGCGGTCGCCATGATGGACGTGACCTTCTGGCCGTTGAACGCGGTGCCGAAGTCGAGTGTGAAGACTCCCTTGAGGTACAGCAGGTACTGCATCCAGAAGGGCTTGTCCAGGTTGTACTGGGCGCGGATCTGCGCGGCGGCGGCCTCGGAGAGGCCGCGGTCGCCACCGAGTGCGGCGACGGGGTCACCTGGCATCAGGTAGACCATCGCGAAGATCAGAAAGGTGGCTCCGAAGAAGACCGGGATGGTCTGGAGGAGTCGCCGTCCGATGTAGCGGAGCATGGACAATCCTTTAGTGTTCGTGTCGTGGGAGGGAGGGGTTCCGATCCCTGGCGGAGCCTCGTATGCGAGGCCGACTATGGACCCATCATAGGGTAAAGAATGGGCAAATGGCGTATCAGTCTCTGTATTTGTCTGCCGTATCAAACCCTTTGGGCCTTTTGGGGATAAAAGTGTGTGCCGCGTCAATGCGTGCGGGGAGGCCTCTTGTTGAGCTGCTCTGATGGCTGCGAGGCCGGTGGAGATACGCGAGGGGCGGGCGGCTCGCGCCGCCCGCCCCTGTGGCGAGGTTACCCTTGCGTGATCACTTCTTGGTGATCTGGTAGAACACGGGCTGACCCTTCCAGTCGAACTTGACGTTGTCGACGTTCTTGGACCATGCGCCGTTGGCGTTGGTGTACCACAGCGGAATGGCCGGCATGTCGCGCAGCAGGATGGTCTGAGCCTGCTCGAGGATCTTCGCGGCCTCGGCGCTGCTGGTGGCGGAGGACGCCTGGGTCACCAGGGAATCGAACTCGCTGTTGGAGTACTTGCCCTTGTTGGCGTCGGCGCCGGTGGCGAACTGGGGCTGCAGGAAGTTGTACAGCGCCGGGTAGTCGCCCTGCCAGCCGTTACGGAACGCGCCGGTCATCTCACCCTTGTCCTCTGCGTCGAGCAGGGACTTGAAGTCGGCGAAGGGGTTGCCTTCAGCGTCGATGCCCAGGGTGTTCTTGATGGAGTTGGCGGTCGCGTCGACCCATTCCTTGTGGCCACCGTCAGAGTTGTAGGCGATGGTGAAGGTGCCGTCCCACGGGGAGATGGCGTCGGCCTTGGCCCACAGTTCCTTGGCCTTCTCGGGGTTGTAGGTCAGGACCTCGTTGCCGGAGACGTTGGCGTCGTAGCCCTCGAGCGTCGGAGCGGTGAAGTCCTTGGAGGGGGTACGGGTGCCGTTGTAGATGGTCTTCACGATGGTCTCACGGTCGACGGCCATCGAGATGGCCTGGCGACGCAGCTGGCCTTCCTCACCGGAGAAGTGGGGCAGGTACTGCGGGATCGTGAAGTACTGTGCGCCAGCGTAGGGCTGGTTCACGGTGCGGCCGGAGAGCTCGGACTCGTAGGTGGCGAACACGGAGGCCGGCACGGCGTCGATGACGTCCACGGAGTCGGAGGACAGGTCCTGGTAGGCGGCATCGAGGCTCGAGTAGAAGACGAAGGTCACGCCGTCGTTCTGGGCCTTGGTGTCACCCACGTAGTTCTCGTTGGGGACGGCGGTGAACTTGACGTTGTGCTCCCACGCGTCGGCCGAGGCCATCTTGTAGGGGCCGTTGCCCACGGGGGCCTGGCCGCCGGCGTCGGGGTCAGCCAGCGTGGAGTCCGGGAGCGGCGCGTAGGCGACGTAGCCCAGGCGGGAAACGAAGTCCGAGGTGGGGTTCTTCAGCTTCGCGGTGAAGGTGTAGTCGTCGACCTCGGTCAGGCCGGTGATCTCACCGTTACCCTCGTCGTCGGTGCCCTCGAAGATGGTGAAGAAGGCAGCCTGCTGCTGCTGCTTCGAGGTGATCAGGTTCCAGGCCTTGATGAAGTTGTGGGCCTGGACGGGGGTGCCGTCGGAGAACTTGCGGTCGTTGTGGAGCTTAATGGTCCACTCGGACGCGTCCTCGTTGGGCTCGATGGACTCGGCGACGTCGAGGATGGCCTTGCCGTCGGTGTCGTAGCGGACGAGCTGGCTGAACAGGACGGACAGGATCTTGCCGCCGCCGTTTTCGTTGGTCAGGCCCGGCAGGAGCGGGTTCTGGGGCTCGGAGCCGTTCGTGGTGACGACCTTGTCGGCGGAGCCGGACGAGGACGTGGAGCCGCCGCCGGCGCAGGCGGTCAGAGCGAGCGCAGCAGCCGCGGGGATGACGAGCCATGCCTTCTTCAGGTTCATGGATTCTTCCTCCTGGTTGATGGGTGGAACTGGGGGCGGTGCCCTCAGGTATGGTCCGAGAGTAACCCCTGATGCCTGGAAGACACGAAAGATGTCCATCATGTGCGCATTACATTTTGGTTACAAACGTAAAAAGAAGGTCAAATAATGGTGTGGGTCACATAAAAACGGGCATGTTGTGACCAAGCATTCATGCGCCGAGGCCGGGGCTGAGCGTGCGCACACACCCGGCCCCGGCCCCGTCCCGAGAAGAGCGCTCAGGAGAGCAGCCCCTCCGAGATCAGCCAGTCGTGGGCGATCTGAGAGGCGGACTTCTGCTCGACCGTCGACTCCCGGTTCATCTCGATGAGATCCTGCACGTCCAACGCCTCGCTCACCCTGTTGATGACCGCGGTCGCGTCGTCGCTGACCCGCGACGAGGCCAGGGGTACCACGTGCGAAGCCAGGAACAAGCCCTTCGGGTCCGTCAGGACCGTCAGGCTTCCGTCCGCGAGCGCCGGGTCGGACGAGTAGATGTTCGCGAGCTGGATGTCGCCGTCCTTCAAGGCCTTGACCGTGAGGGGGCCGCCCGAATCCTCGATCGGGGTGAAGTTGACGGTCACTCCGTAGACGTCGGACAGTCCGGTCGGGCCGTAGGGGCGCGTGCGCAGCTCCGAATTGCCGCCCAGCGTCAGCGTGCCCGCGTTCGCGAGGTCGCCGATCAAGGTGAGCGAGTGTTCTTGCGCGAAGTCTGTCGTCACCACGTAGGAATCCTGGTCGGTCGCGCCCGCCTGCTCGAGGGCGCGCAAGCCATCGGGAAGGGCGCTGCGCAGCGCGTCGTACACCTCGTCGGAGGAGCGTGCGGTCGCATTGGGATCCAGGTACTGCAGGAGGTTGCCCGTGTACTCGGGGAAGACGTCGATCGAGCCGGCCTCAAGCTCGGGCATGTAGACCTCGCGCTGGCCGATCCGCATCTGGCGGTCGACTGCGAACCCGGCGCCCTCGAGCGCCTGTGCGTAGGCCTCGGCGATGATCTCGTTCGAGTAGTAGTCCTGCGACCCTACGACGAGCGTCGTCTGGCCGCTGTCCGAACTTCCGGTGCTCGCGTTACCGCCGACCGACTCTGCAGAACCGCAGGCGGCCAGCGCCAGGGCGGAAGCGGCGATAGCGGCCATCGTCATCATCGTGCGTTTCATCGTGACTCCTTGAGTGAGTTGTTCTCGTTGTCTGAGAAAGAATGGGTGCGGGCGCGAAGGCGTCGCGCCACCAGTGCCAGGAGCGCGTCGGTCGCCAGGGCGAGGGCGACGACGATGATCGCGCCGCCGATCATCTCCGCGTAGTCGCGGGTCTTCAGCCCCTCGTAGAGGAAGCGGCCGAGGCCGTAGTTCGCTGTGTATGCTGCGAGCGTCGTCGTCGCGATCACCTGGAGCGTCGCCGAACGCACGCCCGCCGCCACGAGGCCGGCCGCGTGCGGGGCCTCGACCTGCGTCAGCACCTGGGGCTCGGTCAGCCCGATCGCGCGCGCCGCATCCACGGTCGAGCGCGGCGTCGAGGCGATGCCCGAGTAGGTCGCCGACAGGAGCGGCGGGATCGCCAGGATCAAGAGCGCCAGGGTCGGAGCCGCCAGGCCGATGCCCAGCCACAGGCCCGCCAGCGTCAGGACGCCGAGGGTGGGAACCGCGCGGGCCGCGCCCGTCGCGCTCACCAGCCAGCGGCCCCTGCCCGTATGCCCGATCCACGTGCCCAGCGGCAGCGCGATTAGCGCAGCGAGCGCCACGATCAGGAGCGTGAGGCCCAGGTGCTGCGCGGCCCGCATCAGGATCCCGGACTCGCCCAGCCAGTGTGCGGGCACCGTCAGCCATTTCAGGGCGTCGAGGAGAATGCTCATGCCAGCCCCCTCCTCGTCCACGGGGTGAGAGCCCAGCCGATTCCCTGGATCAGCGCATCGATAACGAGCGCGAGGAGGACCGTCGCGACCAAGCCGGCCACGACCTCGGCGACGAGGCCGCGCTGAAAACCGTCAGTGAACAGCGTGCCCAGCGAGCGCACCCCGATAAACGCACCCACGGTCACGAGCGACACGGTCGACGTGGCAACCACGCGCGTGCCCGCCACGATGACGGGCGTCGCCAGCGGCAGTTCCACCTCGACGAAGCGCCTGGGCAGGGAATAGCCGCACGCGTTCGCCGCCCGCAGGGTCGCGCGCGGAATCGCGCGGAAACCCTCGGCGACCTGACGCACCAGCACCGCCACGCCGTACAGCGTCAGGACAATCACCATGTTGGCGGGCGAGCGTAGCGTAACCCCCACGATCACCGGAATGACGATTAGGAGTGGCAGCGACGGCACCGCGTACAGCGCCGACAAGGCCGACAGGACCCAGCCGCCGCGGCGCGAAAACGCCGCCCAGCGAGCGATCGTCACGGAAAACAGCACTGACAGTGCGATCGCTGGGAGGGCGGTCCACAGGTGTGCGAGCGTCAGGGAGCCGATGACCCCCCAGTTCGAGGACAGCCAGGTCACGGACGATCCCCGGCCTTGTCGGCGGCGAGTGTGCCCACGGGGGTTCCGGCCTCGTCGACGACCAGGCCGCCCGGCCCGGCGATGCGCACCGGGCGCGCGGCGCGCGAGGCGCCCACGAACTCCGCGACGAACGGCGACGCGGGGGAGGAGAGCAGCTCTGAGGGCGTGCCCACCTGCTCGATGCGGCCACCCGTCGAGAGGACGGCGACCTGGTCGCCCAGCGTGAACGCCTCGTCCACGTCGTGCGTGACGAAGAGGATCGTCGTACCCAGCGCCCGCTGGATCTCCTTTAGCTCGCGCTGCAGCTCCGCGCGCACGATCGGATCCAGCGCGCCAAAGGGCTCGTCCATCAGCAGGATGTCCGCGCGATTGGCCAGAGCCCGGGCCACGCCCACGCGCTGACGCTGCCCACCCGACAACTGAGCGGGGTAGCGCTGCGCCATCTCATCATCGAGGCCCACCAGACTCAGGAGCTCGAGCGCGCGCTCGCGGGAGGCCTGCTTCGTGGTGCCCTCCAGGCGCGGGACCGTCGCGATATTGTCGGCAATGCTTCGGTGGGGGAAGAGGCCGCCCTCCTGCAGGACGTAGCCGATCGAGCGGCGCAGGCGCACCGGATCCTCGCCCGCCACGTCCTCCCCGCGCACGAACACCGTGCCCGAGGTCGGGGTGACCATCGCGTTCACCATCCGCATGAGCGTCGTCTTGCCGCAGCCCGAGGTGCCCAGGAAGACGGTCGTGGAACCCTGCTCGACGGTGAGGGAAAAGTCGTCGACGGCTCGTGTGCCGCCCGGGTACGTCTTGGAGACGTGGTCGAAGCGAATCATGCGCGCTCCTTCGCGGCCTCGGTGATGAGCGCGAGGCTGCGCGTCAGCTCCTCGCGCTGGGCTGTGGACAGTGGCGCGAAGAGGCGTTCCTGCTCCGTCTCGACGATCATGCAGGCCTTCTCAAGGTGTGCCAGGCCCTCTTCCGTCACCGTCAGGATTATTGCGCGCCGGTCGTGCTCGCATGGGGTGCGGTGCACGAGCCCGTCTCGGTGGAGGCGATCCACGAGGCGCGAGGCCGCTCCCAGGGTGATGCCCTGGCTCGCGGCGACCTCCTGGATGCGGCACGCGGGGGTGTCGCGGACCGTGCGCAGGACGAGGAAACGGCCGAGCGTGAGCGCGTTTCCCGCCTCGGAGAGGGCGGATTCGACCGCGTTCCAGGCGTGCATTTCCGTGTGAATTAGCGCTGTGAATAGCGAGGGTGCACATGTTGCCATGTCCACTACCTTACACGTAAACAATTAACACGTATGGTTTTTGTCAGCGGAAATTTGTGCGCCGACGGATGACATATGTGCACGTCTGAGTCGTGAGTGTCAGAGGGAATCTGGCTGTGCGCCGGTCCTGCCAAGCCGCCCAAGCCCAGTGCTACAGTGCGTTGTAGAGGCGAGAGGCGTGATCGTGTTCTCGCTTCGAGCCTCGGCGGATGCGTGGCGGCGCGCATAGCGGAGTGGCACGTGCGTATCGAGGAAGGACGACGCGGATGCGGAACCGTCTCTACTCCCTGCTCAATGGCGATGGGAGAGCGGCAATGTGGTACGGGCGCGTCATGACCATCCTCATCGTCGCGAGCCTCCTGCCCCTGTGCTTCAAAGGATCCAGCCCCATCCTCGAAACAATCGAGTATGCGTGCGTCCTCGTCTTCATCGTTGACTACCTGGCCCGATGGGCGACGGCGGATCTGAAGATCGGCAAGGGCGCGTTGTCGTTCCTGATCTATCCCTTCACCCCCATGGCGATCATCGACTTGCTGTCGATCCTGCCTGTCTTCAACGCCCTCAATGACGCGCTGCGCACGCTGCGAGTCCTGCGCCTGTTCCGTGCGCTGCGTGCCTTCAAGCTCATCCGCTACTCGAAGAGCGCCTCTGCGATCGCCGCCGTGTTCGAGAAGCAACGGGAAGCGTTGCTCGCCGTCCTCTGCCTGGCGATCGCGTACATTCTCGTGAGCGCTCTCGTGATCTTCAACGTCGAGCCGGACACCTTCAACACGTTTTTTGACGCCGTGTACTGGGCGGTCGTCTCCCTCACGACCGTCGGCTACGGCGATCTCTACCCCTCCTCCGACGTGGGGCGCACCATCGCCATGATCTCCTCGCTCATGGGCGTCGCGGTCGTCGCCCTGCCCTCGGGCATTATCACGGCGGGCATGCTCGACGAGCTGCGCGGAGACGGAGGTGCTAGCGACTGATGTGTAGGGACTTTTATTGCGGGGTCGATTCGTGTGGCCTCCGCTCACCCAAAAGTCGCACGTAATTCTCAGGCGGTCATTTTATAAGTGGGCGCACAAGCGTTGAAATTCCGCGGTTCGTGCTGATCGGATTCTCGGCATCGCTGGGGAATTACGTGCGGAATTGGGAGAGATAAACGAGGCCGGGGCCCAACCCACCTCTCACCGCGCGGTGAGCGAGTGGCCGAGCCCCGGCCTCGTCAATGAAAGCGTCAGATCAGGCCTCAGCCTGCGGCGCGGGGGAGCGATGGCGCTTCGAATACGCCTCGCCTTCCAACTCCGAACCCGACGGTGCGGACGCGGGCGTCGCAGCCTCCAGGTTCGTGCCGCGTAGCTTCGAAATCAGGCGCATGCCGTGGTAGATCAGCAGAGCCGAGGCGGTACCCAGCGCGATGCCCTCGAAGGACATGTCGCCGATCTTCCACGTGAAGTTCGCAATCGCGACGATCAACGCGACCGCAGCGGTGTTCAGGTTCACCGGGTTGGAGAAATCCACGCGGTTCTGCACCCAAATACGCACGCCCAGCATGCCGATCATGCCGTACAGGACCGTGCCCGCACCGCCGAGGACGCCCGGAGGAATCGTCGCAATCAGCGCGCCGAACTTCGGTAGCATCGACAGAACCAGGGCAACACCAGCCGCGATTAAGTACGCGGCCGTCGAGTACACGCGGGTCGCCGCCATGACGCCGATGTTCTCCGCGTAGGTCGTCGTACCCGAACCGCCGCCGCTGCCGGCCAGCATCGTGGACAGGCCATCCGCCATGAGCGCGCGTCCCGTCAGGTCGTCCATGTTCTCACCCGTCATCGCGGACACAGACTTCACGTGGCCGACGTTCTCCGCGACCAGGATGAACACGACCGGCAGGAACAAGCCCAGGGTCGAGGGGGCAAAGCTAGGAGCCTGGAACTCGGGGAAGCCGATCCAAGCGGCCTTGCTCACGGTCGAGAAGTCGACCTGACCCTGAAGAATCGCGGCCACGTAGCCGATCAGCACGCCGATCAGGATCGACAGGCGGCCCAGGATGCCCTTGAAGAGCACCGTCACGAGGCAGATCGACACGATCGTCACAACAGCAGTGATCGGGCCTTCCTTCACCCAGTTCCACGCGGCAGGTGCCAGGTTCAGGCCGATGAGAGCCACAATCGCACCCGTCACCACGGGCGGCATGACCGCGTCAATCCAGCGCACGCCCGCGAAGTGAACGATCAAACCAACCGTAGCCAGCGTCGCACCCGTCGCAATGATGCCGCCGAGCGCGTACGAAGACCCGAGAGTGCTCGACACGGCGGTGATCGGGGTGATCAGGGCGAACGAGGAACCCAGGTACGAGGGCAGACGGCCCGCCGTGATCAGGAAGAACAGCAGGGTGCCGATCGCGGTGAAAAAAAGCGTTGTCGACGGAGGGAAACCCGTCAACAACGGAACAAGGAACGTCGCACCAAACATTGCGACCACGTGCTGGGCGCCAATGCCAATAGTGCGCGGCCACGACAGTCGCTCACCCGGGAGGACGACGTCACCGGGATTAATGGACGTGCCGTTACCGTGAAGCTTCCAACGGAACAGCGAAGTCTTCGTTTCGCTCATAAGCGTACAAATCCGATCAGTTGATGGGCAGGATGGCCGTACCGGTCGGAATAACAGGGTAGCGCGTTTGCCCCTGTATCCGCAGGTTTCGCCACGCCTAAACCCCACGAGCGGCCAAAGTGTGGTGCACGCCCCTGCTGTTATGGAATAGTGGAGCACATGAGCCAGCCGTCCCCGAACCTCGCCCCCACAGTCTCCAGGGTGCCCTGGGCGAACCCGGACACTGCCTCGCCAACTGCCGCCCCCGGCGACCGCTACGGCTACGCCCCCGAGAGCGTCATCCGCCAGGGCGTCCCGGCCTCGTACAGTAGGTTCCCGGGCACGGAATACGTCGACATCCAGGAGGTCTTCGCCGACGGCGGCTACACTTCCCCCAAGCCCATCAGGAACCCCATGGCGAAAGTCGCCCTCTGGTTCGGCGTCTTCGGGTTCTTCGGCTTCACCCTCGTCATCAGCATCGTTCTCGCGGTCATCGCTCTGGTCCAGGCGCAGTCCCTCCCCGAGCGCATCGGCTCACGCGAGGCCATCGCCGCCCTCGTCTACGACGGCATCCTCGTCTTCATTGGCCTGTCCATCTACGCGCTCGGGCTCTTCTGATTCGCACGAGGCCGGGGCTGCCTTGGGGGTCGGCCTTCGCGGGTGCAGCCAGGCAGGCAGTGGTCGAGCTGGCGCGCGCCCGCGGTTTCGATGCCACTGAATTGCCTGGGTGATCCGAGGAAGGTGTGGGTGTGTGCTTGCCTGCTTGCCTGCTTGCCTGTTTGCCTGCTTGCCTGGGCGCGCGGTTTTTCGTGGGATTCCGGGCCTGTGATCTGGTCCATTGGCCAGGATTGGCGCTGGGAGGCTTTTTTCGCTTATGATTGTCCGGCACGATGTGCACGGAGGATTCGCCTAGTGGCCTATGGCGCACGCTTGGAAAGCGTGTTGGGTGCAAGCCCTCGGGGGTTCGAATCCCCCATCCTCCGCCACCGGACCCCGGAACCTGCCCAGGTTCCGGGGTTTTGTTGCTTGTACCCCGCCTGATCTCCGGCCGCCGCGAGTCCTGCCCGCCCGCGAGTCGTCCGCGCCGCGAGCCTTCGGCTCGGCGCGTCGCCTCGAAGCCCGGCCAGGCCCCGCAGGCCTCGCGGCGGCCTCCAATCGGGCGGGGCATGTCGCTGTGAGTGGCCAGGCCCTGCCGCCGCCCGCGGGCACCGTAGCCTGGCCCTGTGTCTCGAAGCCGGCCCCGGCCTCGTCCCCTTAGACTCCGAGCCCCTCGACGATCTCCGCTCCCGGGAGCGCGGCGAGGACCTCGCCCGTCACGAACAGCTTCGAGCGGCGTAGGCCCGAGCCGATGCAGCTCCAGCCGACCGCGCACGCCGAATCGATGAGGAGACGCCACGAGCCGGGCACGCCCACCGGCGTGATGCCGCCGTACTCCATGCCCGACGCCTCGACCGCGCGGTCCTGCGGCCAGAAGCTCGCCTTGCGCACGTCGAGGCGTTTCTTCACCACGTGATTGACGTCAGCGTTCGTCGTCGCGCGCACGACGCACGCCGCGATCCGCTCCTCGCCCGCGCGCTTGCCCGCCACCAGGATGCAGTTCGACGACAGCGCCAGATCCATGCCGAACTCGCGCGTCATGACCTCCGTGTCCGCCAGCTCAGGGTCGATCGCGACGACGAGGGCCGACGAGGCCGTGGCCACCCCGTGCTCGGCCAGTGCGGTGAGAGCGGCCGCGACCGGCGGCGCGAGCAGATTCAGATTGTCCAGTGCGGGTGCGGGCTCCAGCGAGCCGATGCCGGGAATGATGATGTCGCTCATGGTGTCAGGGTAGGCCTGTCGGCATCGGAGTGTCTGGTGTGGCCGATGGGTAAGCCTGCGTGACGGCCGGGTGTGCGTCCGTGCCCGCGGTGTTCGGGGTCTGCGGTGTTTCGTGCCCGTAGTGTTTCGTGCCCGTAGTGTTCCGCGGCATGGTCGCCGCAGCTGCGCGCGCCGGGTGAAAACGTGTATGCTGGGGGCCGGTCCTCCGCGTGACGGTATCATCCGAACCTCCCCAGGGCAGGAATGCAGCAAGGATAAGGGTGCGCTGCCGGGTGCGCGGAGGATCTTTGTATATGCTGCTCGATCTTGGTCGGCTGAAGCACGTGCTCCTTCAGTGTGGTTCAGGTCATGACTCTTGATTTTGCATCCTGATGAAGAGCGTGTAAGCTTATACCCAGCCAAACGGCAAAGCGCCCGTAGCTCAATGGATAGAGCATCTGATTACGGTTCAGAAGGTTGGGGGTTCGAGTCCCTTCGGGCGCGCAGCGGCCCCCCTCGGTGCGATCCACCGGTGGGGGTTCTGCATTTTTAAAAAGCACTCCTTCGGGAGTGCTTTTTTCATGCCCGTGGTGTCCACGCGTTTGCGGCGAGGACCGGGGTTATAGGAGGGTTATAGGACACTACGTGTTGCTAGAGGGGTGACTTTTCGGCTTTGTTGCGCGGGAAAGTCGGTGTTTTAGTTGGTTGTGTTTGCCTCGTTCCTGTGAATACTGCGTCAAGCCCTGTGTATGGGCCCCTGGCGCATGCAGGCCCGATGACCTGCACCTGGGCCCGACGACATGTGTGCGGGCAGCGCCGCCCACGTGCATGTCTAGTGGTTTAGGTGCGTATCAAGGGGTTCACGCGCACTTTCAAGGGTTAACGCGCGGCCGCGCAGCTGAAGGCGAGACGGAACTCGTCCGGCATTGCCGCTGTGGAGCGTATTCCGTGACAAAATTCGCCCGGCGTGGCCGGTTGGGGGTGCTTGCGTGACAAAATTCGCCCTGCTCGCCAAAATACGCGCATTTTGGGTCGTTTTGCGCATGCAGGGAGAGTTTTGTCCCGTTTTGGCTGCGAGCAAGCTGAGCGGGGAGAGTTTTGTCCCGCGGCCCGGTTGGAGGCCGCTGCGCAACTCGTGGAGCACAGCGGTGAGATGTTGGGACTGGTCACCGCGCCCGTGGGTGGGCAGCTCCCAGGCGTCAATACGTACGCGGATAGGTAACGAGCAGGCGGATAGGTAACGAGCATCCGGATAGCTTATTAACCTATCCGGATGCGCATAACCTATCCACGTGTGCATAACCTATCCGGATAGTGCTCAGACGCAGAGCACTGCAGGGGTGGCAGCACATGCACAGGGTTAGCCGCACGATCGGAAGCGGCTGCATCGCCGAATGGTCCCACCGTCGAAGCTCGCGGCGGTGGCGGGGCCCGGCTCCATAAATTTCGCATGCAATTCGATTTGGTGAAGATTCAACAAAGTGTGAAAACGTTGCAATTCCAACGCTGTGAATTCATAGTTTGAAACAATTGCGAGGGAATTGCATGCGAAATTGGTGGTAGACCCGGCGATGAGGGATGCGAGGCCTACGGGATGGTGGTCGGGCCTGGCTGTGGTGCCGTTGGGCCGCGGGCCAGGGTGGAGAACGAGGCGACGCTCCGAGCAACCGATCAGCCACCAGGCGCCACTGGTGTGGAGGGTGCCGGAGGGCCTGGCTGCAGTGCCCGTGGGCGGTGGCGGGGCCTGGCCGGACAACGAGTCGACGCGCCGAGCGAAGCTCGCGGCGCGGACGGTGAGCGGGCGGGCCGCCGCCCACGGGCACATCAAGCAGCCCGGCCCGGCAGGGCAAACAGAGCAACCCGGCAGGGCGTACGAAGCAAAACCTCAGGAACTGGGCGGCGTCACGACCCACGGCTCGGTCGACAAGGAACGCAATCCGGAAATCCCCAGCGCATCCGCGATGTCGGAGGCGCAACGCGCCCCGGGCACTCCCAGGGACGACCCGATAAAAGAAACGACGTCGGCGGTGGACCAGCCCAGGCCTCGTAAATCGGCGAGCGTGACCGCGCCGTCGCGCTTGGCCAGGCGCGCCCCCGAGGGCGCGAGCGCGAGGGGCACGTGCGCGTAGGTCGGCTCGGGTGCCCCGAGCAGGTGCGCGAGCTGCGCCTGCGCGGGTGCCTGGGAGAGCAGGTCGAAGCCGCGCACGACCTGGTCGACGCCCTGGTAGGCGTCGTCGACGACGGCTGCCAGGTTGTAGGCGGGCACGCCGTCGGCGCGGCGCACGACGAAGTGGTCGACGGGCCCGGTGTAGGAGCCGTGCAGCTCATCGAACACGGTCCACTCGGGTGATGGCGCGGCGAGGCGCAGCGCGGGCTTGCGCCCCAATGCGGCCAAAGACGCGCGCTTCTCGTCGCGCTCCGACTCACTCAACGACAGGCATGTGCCCGGGTAGTGGCCGGGCGGCACGTGCGGCGCGGAGGCGGCCTCGCGGATGTCGCGGCGCGTGCAGTAGCACTCGAAGATGAGGCCGCGCGCGGCCAGCGACGCCAGGGCGGCCTCGTGCGCGTCGGCCCGTGCGGTTTGGATGAGGGGTTCGCCGTCCCAGTCGATGCCGATCGCTTGCAGGTCCTCGATCTGGCGCCCCGCGGACCCGGCGCGTTCCCGGTCGATGTCCTCGATGCGCAGGACGAACCGCCGCCCGGTCGCGCGCGCCCACGCCCACGCGAGGATCGCGGTGCGCAGGTTGCCCAGGTGGAAGTCGCCCGTGGGGGAAGGCGCGAATCGTCCGGTGTTCGTCATGCGCCCAGTGTACGAGGCCGTGGCGGCCTCCCGGGATCCGCCTCCCCGGGCGCTAGGGTCGCAGGCGTACAGTGGGTGCATGGTGAGTTTTCGAGTGCCCGACTGGGTGGCGGTTTTCGTGGGTGGCGTCGTGGGGACGGCTGCGCGCGCCGGCTTGGATGAGGTGGCGAAGGCCTCGCCCGTGCCCGGCCTTTTCCTGTCGTGGTCGACGCTGACGGTCAACGTGGTGGGCGCGTTCCTGCTGGGCGCGTTGGCCACGTGGGTGGCGGGGCGCCTCGCGCGCGGCGCGGGGGATCCGGCGTCGTTGAAGACTCTGAAGCTCCTGGTTGGCACTGGTTTCGCGGGCGCTTTCACCACGTACGGGACGTACATTGTCGCGTCGGTGGGCTACGTGTCGCTCAACGGCATTGTCGAGGCCGTCTCTCAGTCCCTGGGTCTCCTCGCCCTGGGCGGAGCGTGCGCCTGGGTGGGGATGCGCGTGGGGGAGTGGCTGTGCGGCCCCTCGGCGGCCTCAGCTGCCTCCTCGGTTTCTGCGACGTCCGTGAACGACGAGGGGGAGCGAGCGTGAGCCCGGTGACGTTCCTGTTTGTGGCCCTGGCTGGCGGCGTGGGCGCGTGCGCCCGCTTCTGGCTGGATCGAGGTGTGCAGCGCGCCCTGGACTCGTGGGGTGACCCGGCGGGGGCGAAGCTCGGCATCCTGGTGGTGAACGTGATCGGGTGTTTCCTGGCCGGGGTGGCAACGCAGCTTGCCCCAGCGAGCATCATGCCGATCGTGTCGACGGGGTTCCTCGGTGGCTTCACGACGTTCTCGACCGCTCTCGTGGACGCTGTGACCCTGTGGGCCGACGGATTCCGAGGACGTTCGTTGGCGCTCGCGCTGGGTACCTGGGCGGCCTCCTGGGGAGCGGCGCTCGCGGGCATCGCCGTCGCGTGAGCCTCGTCGGGGCGTTCCGGGCTCTGCTTGTTATCTGGCTCTGTTTGTTATCTGGCTTTGCTTGTTATCAGCCATTGCGCGCGACTGAGCACAGGCCTGGCCTGCGCTCATCCTTACCCAAAATGTCGCATGCAATTCCCCTGCGTCTATTTCAGAATTTGAATTGTGATCGTTGGGATTGCAACGCTTTCTCGGGTCCTAAGAAAAGTAAGGGTAGCCAAATTGCATGCGACTTTTGGGGGCGAGGTCGGGAAGGGGGATGAGGTCGGGCGGGCGAGGCTGGGCGGGTGAGGCCGGATGTTCGCACAGACCCGCGCTTATCCTTACCCAAAAATGTCGCATGCAATTCCCCTGCGTCTATTTCAGAATTTGAATTGTGATCGTTGGGATTGCAACGCTTTCTCGGGTCCTAAGAAAAGTAAGGGTAGCCAAATTGCATGCGACTTTTGGGGGTGGGGGACGAGGCCGGGGGCGGGATCAGGGAGGAGGAGGGGATGCAGGAGGAGGGGATGCAGGAGGAGGGGATGGAAGAGGGGATGGAAGAGGGGATGGAAGAGGGGATGCAGGGCGCTCGTGGGTATCGCTTGCGCCGGATAGGGAGTTTTCCGCGTAACTACAGCCGCGATGTGGGCTGTTCGGTGAGGGTTTAGCCACGATACGGAGTTTTGTAACAGCATTCCGAGCGCTGGCGCCGCTGGCCCTCATATGCTGATGATGCGGGCCGCGGGGCCCAGTAACGGAGAAGCACATGATTGACCTCACCGGGGTGTCCAAGATCTACCCCGTGAAAGGCGGCGGCCAGGTCGTCGCGCTCGATGGGGTGAACCTGCACGTCGATCGCGGTTCGATCCACGGGATCGTCGGCCGTTCTGGTGCGGGTAAGTCCACGCTCATCAGGTGTCTGACGGCGCTCGAGAAGCCCACCGAGGGCCGCATCGTCGTCGACGGCCTCGACCTGTCGACCCTGTCGGGTTCCGCGCTGCGCGCCGCCCGTCGTCGCATCGGTATGGTGTTCCAGGCCGCAAACCTCCTGGACGCTCGCACTGCCGCCGACAACATCGGCTACCCGCTCAAGCTCGCCGGCGTGCCTCGTGCGCAGCGCCGTCAGCGCGTCGAGGAACTCCTCGCCCTCGTGGGGCTCGAGGGCCGGGGCGACTCCTACCCGTCTCAGCTGTCGGGCGGCCAGCGTCAGCGCGTCGGCATTGCCCGCGCCCTGGCCGACGACCCGGCTGTGCTCCTCTGCGACGAGCCGACGAGTGCCCTCGACACGGAGTCGACCGCCCAGATCCTCTCCCTGCTGCGCCGCGTGCGCGACGTCGCCGGTGTCACCGTCGTCATCATTACCCACGAGATGGCCGTCGTCCGCGAGATCTGTGACTCCGTGACCCTCCTCGGCCACGGCCAGGTCCTGCAGACCGGTCCCCTCGAAGAGGTCGTCGCCGATCCCTCGACCCCGCTGGCCCGCGAGCTGGTCCCCATGCCCGTCGTGGAGTCCGTCCCCGCCCCCGGGGCTACGAGCCTGGATGGCCTGACGAAGAGCACCGTCCTCCTCGACGTCGTCTTCACGTCGCACCCGGGTGTGCCCACGGGTGCCACGGTGCTGCACCTGGCCTCGTCCATGGGCGCGGACGTCACCGCGGGAACCTTCGAGTCCCTCGGCAGCGTGCAGGTGGGCCGCCTGGCCCTCACCGTCCCCGCGTACCACGCCGACAAGATTATCGAGCAGCTGCGTAAGAACAACGTTCACGCGGAAGTGAGGACCCAATGACCACCGCATACCTCGCCGCCGCGACCGCCGCGCAGGCGCTCCAGCCTACCGGCAAGGGCGACCCGACGTGGCTCGACAACCCCGCCCTCACCCAGAAGTTCGTCCCAGCGATCCTCGAGACCCTCATGATGACGGGCCTGTCCACGCTCTTCGCGGTCATCATCGGAACGCTGCTGGGCCTCGTGCTGGTCCAGACCGGCAAGGGCGGCCTCACCCCCAACAAGGGCGTGTACCAGGCCGTGTCCTTCGTCGTGAACATCGTGCGCTCCCTGCCCTTCATCATCGGCATCATCATGCTGATCCCGGTCACCAAGATGATCGTCGGCAAGTCCACGGGCTCGCTGGCCACCGTCGTGCCGCTCGTCATCCTCTCCGCGCCCTTCTTCGCGCGCCTCGTGGAGACGAACCTCCTGGCCGTCGACCCGGGCAAGGTCGAGGCCGCCCAGATGATGGGTGCCTCCAACCGGCAGATTCGCTGGGGAGTCCTCATCCGCGAGGCCATGCCCTCCCTCATCCAGTCCATCACGACGCTGGCGATCACGCTCATCGGCTACTCCGCGATGGCGGGTGCCGTCGGTGGCGGAGGCCTGGGCCAGATGGCCATCAACTACGGCTACAACCGCTGGCAGGACGACGTCATGATCTCCACGGTCATCGCGATCATCATCATCGTCCAGGTCATCCAGCTGATCGGCGACCTCATCTCGCGGGCGGTCGACCACCGCTCGCGCTGAGGCGCACGCACACCCTTGTCCACCCGAGGCCACCCCGGCCTCGTCCCATCCCATCGACGACCACAGAAAAGAGAAACATCATGCGTCATCGTTCCTTCGCGGCCCTCGCGCTGGCCGCCGTTGCCTCCCTCGGCCTGGCAGCCTGCGGCGGCTCGGGCTCCACCTCCTCCGATGCGTCCAGCTCCTCCTCGGACGTCGTCACCCTGACCGTGGGCGCGACCCCCTCGCCCCACGCGAAGATCCTCACCTACATCAACGACAACCTGGCCGAGGCCGAGGGCATCAAGCTCAATATCGTTGAGTACACCGACTACGTGCAGCCCAACACGGCGCTCAACGACGGTGAGCTCGACGCCAACTTCTACCAGACCGTCCCCTACCTGGAGAACGCGGAGAAGCAGGCCGGCTACGATTTCGAGGCCGGCGAGGGTATTCACCTCGAGCCCCTCGGCGTCTTCTCCCAGAAGCACAAGTCCCTGGACGAGCTGCCCAACGGCGGCACGATCGGCATCATCTCCGACACCTCCAACCAGGAGCGCGCGCTGCGCCTGCTGGCCACCCAGGGCCTCGTGTCCATCCCCGAGGGTGAGGGCGACGTCAACGTCAACACCGTCACGAAGCTGAAGGACTTCTCCTTCAACGAGGTCGAGGGCCCGCAGCTGGTCCGCTCGCTCGAGGACTTCGACTACGCGGTCATCAACGGTAACTTCGCCCAGGAGGGCGGCCTGAGCCTGAGCGGCGACGCCCTCGTCGTCGAGTCCCCGGTCGACAACCCGGCTGTGAACGTCCTCGTGTGGAAGAAGGATTCGAAGAAGGCTGACGCGATCGCCAAGCTTGAGAAGCTCCTGCACTCCGATCAGGTGAAGCAGTACATCGAGCAGACCTGGTCGGACGGCTCGGTCATCCCGGCGTTCTGATTGACTCTGATTGACGAGGCCGGGGCGCGCAGGCGTCGAGGCTGACGGATCGCGAATGCAGGGATCTGCATAGATAAGCGGGTGGCCCCCGGAACCCAAGGGTTCCGGGGGCCACCCGTATGTCCGCGTGAGCGGCGCGCGTCAGTTGGTGCGTGCCTCGAGCGGGAACTCGGCGTCCGGCTCGTGCGTGATGCGGTTGCGCATGTCGCGGCGGAAGACTTCGATGACCCACAGCCAGATGATGTGGCCGAAGAATTCGGAGAAGTGCTCCGCGAAGGGCTGGTTCCAGGGCGCTGGGACGGTGCCCATCAGCGGCATGAGGACGACGTGGAAGGCCACGTAGACGAAGATACCGAAGGCGGCACCCTGCCAGAGCTTGATCTGCGGGAAGCGCTCGGCGAGCACGCAGTAGAGAACCGCGAAGGCGATCGAGAACGAGAAGTGGACGATGAAGGAGATCCAGGGGAGTCCTTCGTTACCGTTGAAGGTGTAGGACAGGTGCGTGACGCTCTCCGGGACGCCCAGCTGCTGGAGCAGCTCCTGGGGCGGGTTGGTGGCGTTGCGCTCGGGCGTACGCGGAGGCAGCGGCACCTCCCAGCCGAACTTCACGATGGCGGAGACGATGCCGCCGAGAACACCTGCGATTGCTGCGACGCCGTAGCGGCGGCGCTTGGGATTGGTCTGAATCAGTGCCATGTGACAAGCATGAAACGCTCACGCGGTATTTTCGAGGCTGATGAACTCTTAGCGTTTAAGGTCACATAAGGCTGTCATTAGGAAAAATAGGCTACAAATAGCCACGACGGTTAGTTTATGCGTCGATTAATAGGTAAATACGAGGGGTGGTGGCGGGACCTGGGTCCCGCCACCACCCCTCGCGTGGCGTTAGCTGCCTCGCACGCGAGACTTCACGCCTCGCGCCGTGACGCTTGTGAGAACGTCCGTCAGTCGATGATGCCGTACAGGCGGTCGCCCGCGTCGCCCAGGCCGGGGACGATGTAGGACTTCTCGTTGAGGTGATCGTCGACTGCTGCGACGACCACGTTCACGTCGGCGCGGTCGCCGATCGCGTCCTCGAGCGTCTTGATGCCCTCGGGAGCGGCCAGGATGCACACGCAGGTTACGTCCTTCGTGCCGCGCTCGAAGAGGTAGTTGGTGGCGGCGACCATGGTGTGACCGGTGGCCAGCATGGGGTCGAGAATGAAGCACTGGCGGCCCGACAGGTCGTCGGGCAGGCGGTTCGCGTAGGTCTCGATCTCCAGGGTGTCCTCGTCGCGGCGCATGCCCAGGAAGCCAACCTCGGCCGTGGGCAGCATGCGGGTCATGCCCTCGAGCATGCCCAGGCCTGCGCGCAGGACGGGGACCACGATCGGGCGAGGCTCGGAGAGCTTCAGGCCGACCGTGGGGGCAACGGGGGTCTCGATGGGGGTCTCGGTGACGGCCACCTCGCGGGTCGCCTCGTAGGCGAGCAGAGTGACCAGTTCGTCCACGAGCTGGCGGAACGTCGCCGACGGCGTTTCGCGATCGCGCAGAACGGTGAGCTTGTGGGTGATCAGGGGGTGATTGGCAACGTGGAGGCGCATGGTTATAGGCTACCTTGTCCGCCGGTGGATGTGCACCCTGGTGCGTCGGGGACGAGGCCGTGGCCGGTCAGCTCTGATCCGCGCGACTGTCGGTGGGGTGGGCACCGCGTCCGGATCCGGGCAACGTCGACTCACGCGTCACATGAAGCTCACAAGCCACTGTGGACTCCAACTATCCCAACACTGATTTGGCCGGTAAGCTAGTAGTGTGACCGTGAATGAGCAGTACCGCGAAGCAATGGGGAAGGCCCTTTTCCTGGCCAACCGCGCCCGCGAGACGGGAGATGTCCCCGTCGGGGCCGTCGTCGTCGACGAAAACGGCCGGATCATCGGCCGCGGGTGGAACTGCCGCGAGGCGCACCACGATCCCGCTGGTCACGCCGAAATTGTCGCGCTGCGTGAGGCTGGTCGCGCCAGGGGAACCTGGCGTCTGACGGGCTGCACGCTCGTCGTCACCCTCGAACCTTGCACGATGTGCGCGGGTGCCATTCTCGCCTCCCGCGTCGACCGCGTTGTCTTCGGCGCGTGGGACCCGAAGGCAGGTGCCGCTGGCTCCCTGCGCGACGTCCTGCGCGACGCCCGCATGCCCCACCCGACCGAGGTGTTCGGCGGAGTTCTCGCCCAAGAGGCCGCCATGCAGCTGCGTTCCTTTTTCCTCGGTTGCCGCAGTGCCGACGAAATGCCCGTCGTCCAGGCCCCCGTCCACGAGCCCGACGCTATCCCCGCGCCCCCCGTTGTCCCCTACGAGGAGGACGAGGTGCCCGCGGCGGTCCGCGCCGAGAAGCCCGCGCTCGAGAATGCGCCTCGCCACGAGGGCGTTCCCGCTCAGCTCGTGACGCCCGAAGCCCCGGTCTCCGCTGCTGCGGTCTCCTCTGCTCCGGCGGCACCCTCGCACTCCGCGCACACGCCCAGCCGTCACCGTGGGACCGAGGCCTCGCCCCTGCCTCGTCGGGCGGGCCGCCCCTTCTCCGAGCGTGTCTCCGGCAACGCCGACAACCCCGCCGACATCCCCGCGGGCGAAAGTGTTGCGCCCGCGACGCAGACCCCGCCCTCGCAGCCGCCCTACCGCAGCGCCGCCCCCGTCATGCCCGCCGTGTCGCCCGACACCACACGCGGCCCCGTCACCAAATCCGTCCCCCAAATCCGCCCCGTCCACGTGCGCCCCACCGCGACCGTGCCCGAGGGACTCTACACGCCCGCGCAGCCCGGCCGCCCGCTCGCCCAGCCGCTGCGTGAGAGTACGCCCCGGCCTCCGGCCGCCGCGCCCGCGACCGTCGCGGACGAGCCGATTCCCGCGCCGCCCGTATTCCCCCAGCGTGCCCAGAAGCGTGTGAACGAGCGCCCGCAGCGTCCCCTCCCGCAGGCGTTCGAACCCGAGCCCGCGCGCCGCGTCGACTACGAGCTCTCCCCGCGCCAGTTCAACGACGTCGACCCCATTACCTCCGGGATCCGCGTGCGCCGCTCCGGGCGTCGCCGCGGCAACGCCCGCCACTGACATGATTCCCGCACGCGTCATCACTGTCTCCGACCGCTGTTCCGCCGGCGTCGCCGAGGACCTCTCCGGGCCCCTCGCCGCGCGCCTCCTCGCAGACCACGACATCGAGGCGTCGGTCGAGATCGTCCCCGACGAGGTCGACGCCATCCGCGCAGCGATCACCGCAGCCGTCGAGGACGGCGCCCGCTTCGTCTTCACGACCGGCGGCACCGGCCTCGCGCCCCGCGACGTCACCCCCGAGGCGACCGAGCCGCTCCTCGTGACGCGCATCGACGGCCTCACCGACGCGATTCGGCGCCGCGGTGAAGAAAAGGTCGTCTCCGCCGCCCTCTCGCGAGGCCTTGTTGGCGTCACCGCGCGTTCGCCCGAGGGCGCCCTCGTCGTGAATGCCCCCGGCTCCCGCGGTGGTGTCACCGATGCCGTGACCGTCATCGGCCCGCTCGTCGCCCACATCATCGACCAGCTCGCGGGCGGCGACCACCCGCGAGCCTGATCAACCCGCTGATACGACGAGGCCGCCCGGCGCGTGCGCTTCGGGCGGCCTGCGTACGTGACGGCGTACGTTTCGGGGCGTCTCAGTCCTGCGGGTCCTCCGGGCGCACCCAGTCGCCGCTGCGACCGCCCGACTTCGCCACGATCTTCGCCTCGCGGATGCGGGCCGAGCGATCCACACCCTTGACCATGTCCACGATCGCGAGAGCCGCCACCGTCACCGAGGTCAGCGCCTCCATCTCCACGCCCGTGCGGTCAGCCGTGCGCACGGTCGCGCGAATCGCCACGTGATCGTCCTCCAGGCTCAGGTCCACCGCGCAGCCGTGCACGCCGATCGTGTGTGCGAGGGGCAGCAGCTCGGGGACGCGCTTCGCCGCCGAAATGCCGGCCACGCGCGCCACCGCCAGGACGTCGCCCTTCGGGACTGTGCCGTCACGCAGGGCTTGCATGACCTCGGGTGAGCAATCCACGCGGCACACGGCGCTCGCCTGGCGCACCGTCGGATTCTTCGCGGTCACGTCCACCATGTAGGCGGCACCGTCCTCGTTCAGGTGTGTAAACTTCACGGATTTCCTTTCGTTATGTCTGAGCAGCGGGGTGAGCTCTTACGGGCAGCGGGGTCAGCCTACGAGCGGGACGACCGCCAGCTCCTGGCCCGCCTCGACCGTCTCGATCTCCGGCGCGACCACGCCGATTGCCTCCGCGTTCGCCAGCGAAGCCACCAGGTGCGACTTCGACCCCAGGGAGTGCACCGGCTCCACCCAGCGGGTCCCGGCCTCGTCCCCGGTGCGGGCCCCGGCCTCGTGCCCGGGGGCGGAGACGAAGCGAAGCGGGATGAACTGCGTCTTTCCGGACGGGGAGTCCCACCTGGTGCGCGCGCGGGCGTGGATGCCGCTCGGGGCGGTCGCGCCGCGCTCGGGGGCGACGAGGCCCGACATGACCGCCAGCGCACCCGCGACGTACATGTGGAACGTCGTAAAGACCGACACCGGGTTGCCCGGCAGGCAGATGATCGGCGTCTGGCGGCCGCCCGGGCCCACCGGCGTGGACCCCACGCCCTGCGGGCCGCCCGGCTGCTGAGCGACGTGGTGGAATCCTGCGTCCGTGCCGAGGGTGAGACGCACGACCTCGTACGCGCCCGCCGAAATGCCGCCGGCGGTCAGGACCAGGTCGGCCTCGGGTGCCGTGTCGAGGGCGTGGCGCAGTTCGGCCGGGGTGTCACCCGTGCGCAGGTGAGCGACGACCTGCCCGCCGGCCTCCTCGACGAGGCCGCGCAGCAGGATGCCATTCGAATCGGGAATCTGGCCGCGCTCGAGGGCCTCGCCGGCGCGCTTGAGTTCCGTGCCCGTCGACACGACGATGACGCGGGGCCGGGGCAGAACCGTCAGGGTGCCGTGCCCGACCGAGGTCGCGGCCGCCAGCGCCGCCCCATCCAGGACGCGTCCCGCCTCCAGGACCGGGGAGCCAGCCGCGAGGGCCTCGCCGGCAACACGCACGTTCTCGCCCAGCTTCGGGGCAACGCGGATCTCCACCGTCTCGGGCGCCTGCGCGATGCCCGCCGCATGATCCGTCTGCTCGACCTTCACGACGGTATCCGCGCCAGCCGGGATGGGGGCGCCCGTCATGATGCGCCACGCCTGCCCCGCCTCAAGGCGATTGTCGCGGGTGTCGCCCGCCGGAATATCACCGGCGACGGGCAGGGTCCACGGGCCCTCGCCCGCCAGGTCCTCGCGACGCACCGCGAACCCGTCCATCGCGGAGTTCGTGAACGGCGGCAGCGGGATCAGCGAGCGGACGTCGACCGCCAGGCGGCGACCCAGGCACTCCTCGACGGGAAGCGTGTCGTGAGGGAGGACATGACTATGCGCCAGCGCCTCGATCAGCTCGCGATGCTGCGCGGTAGACAAGGTGGGATCGTGCATGTGTCCAGTGTAGAGCCAGGTGGCGTGGGGGAGGGGCGTAGGCGGCGGATGGCGGGTGGTGCGACGGTGTCGGTCGGTACTTGTGTCGGCACTTGTGTCAGCCTGGGCATCGTGACGGGATGGCGGTCGTGTGTGCGCTGCGTGGTCGGTTGCCCCGCGCGCGTGGACGAGGCGTGGGCCGGGTTCGGCAGTGGGAGTACGGGGGGAATTGCACTACAAGGCGGTTCGACACGCCGGCGACGCGCCGTTGGGAGGCTTGGTGTAGTGCAAAACCCCCGTTGGGTCGACAGCTCTCACGTCGTCTCAACCCAGTTCTCACCTCGTCTCACCCAAGGCGCGCGGCGAGCGCCGCGCGGACCTGCGCAACAAGCTCATCGGGGTGGTCCAGATCGTGCCATCCGACGCGGATAATGTGCCAGCCCTCGGCCTCGAGGTGGCGTTGGCGTTCGCGCTCGCGGGCGAGTGAGGCGTGAATACTGCCCGGGTTATCACCGTATTTGGCGCGTCCGTCGAACTCAATGCCGACTTTCTCGGCGGGGAAGGCGCAATCGATGAAGTAACGACGGCCCCGCGTGTGGACCTCGACCTGTGTGCGCATGCCGGTGAGGCCTGCTGCGCACAGCTCATACAGCACGCGTGCTTCTCCGGGGGAGGCGCATCCGGCATCAGCATGGGCGATGATCCACTGCGCTTGAGAGCGGCCCCGAGCCCTATTGCCCAGACGCGTAAGCTCTACGCTCAGTAACTCTTTCCAGTACTTCTCGTGTCGGCGTGAGTCTGTGAGGTGGAAGTTATCGAAGTGAGTGAAGGCATTACCGATCATGCAGAGCTGGGTGAAGGCAGCTCTCCGGTTCGGTGATGTTCGTGCGACGGTGATCTGCGCTGCTTCGAGGCTTTCGATGTGGAGGCCACGTGCGTCGGCGGTTGGCGGTAATCGACGAACGCGACTCGGTGTGATCGTTATCGGCTCGAAATGATGCGTGCCGACTGAGACTGCGGGTAGTTGGACCGAATGGGTTGACGTTGAGGAAGCAATAGTGAGCGCAGGTATGCGAGGGACGGACCCGTATCCGTGTGCCCACAGTGCGCATTGTCCGGTGACCACCATGGCACGGTGCGTGTGCGCGAGGTGATAGAGGCGTGCGGCGAGCATGACCTCCGGAAGCTGGCTGGCGTCTATGCCCTCGAGGCGCGCGAGATCGAGGTACGTCCTGCCCGCGATTCTTACAGCCGTCGGTATCTTTGTGAGGCCGTGGTGACTGGAGCGCGGCACGCGAATGATCGCGCGTTCAACGGCGTCGAGGACGAAAGGAGCGTCGTTGCCCCTGACTTCTTGGCTCATGAGTGAATTCTAGAGCTTTACGTTTCAATTCGGTGCGGTTTGATGCTTCTAATTTTATTTGATCATTAATGATGTTCATGTGTGGCTCGGCGGTGCGCGGGTTTGGGTGCATCGGTGCGCCGTTTGTGCGTGGTGTCACGAGGCGTGGGGTGGGTTCGGCAGTGGGAGCACGGGGGGAATTGCACTACAAGGCGGTTCGATACGCCGGCGACACTCCGTTGGGAGGCTTGGTGTAGTGCAAAACCCTCATTTGGGCCACCTGGCGCGCCTTCGATGGCTGGGTGGAGGCTGTGGCGGGACGAGGCGTGGGGTGGGTTCGGCAGTGGGAGCACGGGGGGAATTGCACTACAAGGCGGTTCGACACGCCGGCGACACGCCGGTGGGAGGCTTCGTGTAGTGCAAAACCCCCTCGTGGAGTCTCAGTCGGTGGCGTTGCGTGCAAACGACACCGGGCAGCCCCGCGAGGTGGCGGGGCTGCCCGGGCAACGAAGCTGTGCAGCATGTGACTGCACGGACGCGGTCGTTATGGCGGCGTTCGGATCAGAAGCCCACGAGACCGCTGGCGTGCAACAGAATCAGACGGTGAGCATCACCTTCGTGGCGCGACGCTCATCCATCGCGGCGTAGCCCTCGGCGGCCTGCTCAAGCGGCAGGACCAGGTCGAAGACGGTACCTGGGTTGATCTCGCCGCGGTAGATCAGGTCGATCATGGTGGGCAGATACTTGCGCACGGCGGCCGGCCCGCCGAACATGTGCACCTCGGCGGCGAACATGCGGCTCATATCCAGGGAGACGCCGTGGGGAACGCCCACGAAGGACAGGTGACCACCGGGGCGCACGCAGCCGAGCGCCTGATCGAAGGACGCCTCGTTGCCCACCGCCTCGACGACACCATCGGCGCCCAGGCCGTCGGTCAGTTCCTTGATGCGCGCGATGCCCTCCTCGCCGCGCTCTTCGACGACGTCGGTCGCTCCGAACTCGCGGGCCAGCGCCTGGCGGTCCGCGTGGCGCGACATCGCGATGATGCGGGATGCACCCAGCTGCTTGGCGCCAATGATTGCGCCCAGGCCCACGGCGCCGTCACCCACGACGACGATGGTCTTCCCGGGGGCGGCCCCGGCCTCGTCGGCGGCGAACCAGCCGGTGCCGAGAACGTCGGAGGCGGCCAGGAGCGAGGGGAGCTGTTCGGGCGTGGGGGCTTCGGGCGTCTTCACTAGGGTGCCGTCCGCGAGGGGAATTCGAGCGTACTCGGCCTGTGTGCCGCCTGCGCGCATACCGATGAAGGCGTCGCCCTGGGCTGCGGCGGTCGTGCAGCGCGAGGGGTAGCCGGAGCGGCAGGTCGCGCACTCGCCGCAGGAGATACAGAACGAACCCACGACGAAGTCGCCGGGCTTGACGGTCGTGACGGCCGCGCCCACCTCGACGACTGTTCCGACGTACTCGTGGCCCATGCGCTGCTCGTGGACCGGCTCCGATCCGCGGTAGGGCCACAGGTCGGAGCCACAGATGCAGGTGGCCGCCAGCTTGATGATGGCGTCCGTGGGTTCCAGGATGGTGGGCATCGGCATGTCTTCGACGGTGACGTTGCCGGGCTCGTGCATGACGGCGGCGCGCATGTTTCTCCTCGTGATTGGTGCATTGGTCGTGGGGCAACGGTAGCCGTCAAGTCCGCCAGTTCGTCAGCGCCGGCCGCTGTCTCGTTTCTCTCAGCGACGAGGCAGGGGCTGCGTGTCACCGTTCGCGCTCGGTTTTTCGAGGGGCGAACACAGGGCAAATCGCGGTAGGGTTGCGCCATGTCTGTCGAGTTCGTTTCCGCCTCTCAGGCGGCAGATGCGGTGGCGTGCGACGCGCCGCTGCGGCTCGTCGACACCTTCGGACGCGTGGCCCGCGACCTGCGCGTGTCGCTCACCGACCGCTGCAATCTGCGCTGTTCCTACTGCATGCCCCCCGAAGGCCTGGACTGGCTGCCCACCGAGGAAACCCTGACGGACGACGAGGTCGTGCGCCTCGTGCGCGTTGGCGTCGAGCGGCTCGGGATCCGCCAGGTCCGCTTCACCGGCGGGGAACCCCTCCTGCGCCGAGGCCTCGAGGGGATCATCGAAGCGTGCTCCCATATGCGCACCGACGAGGGGGAGCCGCTCGACCTGGCCCTCACGACGAACGCGCTCGGCCTGGCCAAGCGAGCCCAGGGCTTGAGGGATGCGGGCCTGAACCGCGTCAACATTTCGCTTGATTCCCTGGACCCCGAGCACTTCGCGGCGATCACCCGCCGCGACCGCCTCGGCGATGTCCTGGAGGGCATCGAGGCCGCCGCCCGCGCCGGGCTGAGCCCCATCAAGGTCAACGCCCTCGTCCTGCGCGGCATGAACGAGGCCGACCTGCCCGACCTGGTCGACTACTGCCTGGACCGGGGCATCGAGCTGCGCGTCATCGAGCAGATGCCGATCGGCCCGCCGGACACGTGGGATCGCCAGCACATCCTGACTGCCGACGAGATCCTGCACATCATGGGCACTCGCCACGCGCTGACCCCCGCGCCGCGCGAGGACCCGCATTCGCCGGCGGGACGCTGGATCGTGGATGGTGACCCGACGAAGCGCCTCGGAGTTATCGCCTCCGTGTCCGACCCCTTCTGCAGCGCGTGTGACCGCACCCGCCTGACCTCGGACGGCATGGTGCGATCCTGCCTGTTCTCCACCGAAGAGACCTCGCTGCGTGACCTGCTGCGGGGTGGCGGGGACGATGCGCAGATCGCCGCCCGATGGGCCGACGCTATGTGGGCGAAGCCGGCTGCGCACGGGCTCAATATCGACACCTTTGCTCGCGCGTCGCGCACCATGAGCCGTATTGGTGGGTAACCTCCCACTAATTTCGTGACACCGGTGTTTTCTAACAGCGGTAAATTGCTTGTTTGTTCACGGGAAGAACGTCCCTGGCGGGGGGACTTTTCCTAGTGCTTGCAGGGGTGATGCACGTCCCAATGAGTTCGTGTGGGTTACGTCATTTCAATTGGTAGCCTCCGTGTTAAAGAACGTCCGGCGCATGCCCGCGCCCGGACTCCCTTCAGACACGAGGAGAGCCATGAGCGCGACCGACCCCGCGGCCAAGAAGAGCCGCTACCTGCTCACTGACTGGAACCCCAACGATGAGTCCAAGTGGGACTCGAAACTCGCGTGGCGCACGCTGTGGATCACGACCTACTCGCTGATCCTGGCCTTCTGCGTATGGTTCCTGCCCAGCGCGATCGCGCCCAAGCTGAACGCCCTCGGCTTCAACCTGGACAAGTCGCAGCTCTACTGGCTGACTGCCCTGCCGGGCCTGGCCGCCGGCATCCTGCGCCTCATCTACATGTTCCTGCCCCCGCTCATCGGCACCCGCAAGCTCGTCGGTATTACCTCCCTGCTGTGCATCCTGCCCATGGCGGGCTGGTTCTACGTCGTCCAGGACAACACGACCCCCTACGGGGTCCTGCTGGCCCTTGCCTTCATGTGTGGCATCGGCGGCGGCGCGTTCTCCGGCTACATGGCCTCCACCGGCTACTTCTTCCCCAAGCGTCTCGCCGGCACGGCCCTGGGCCTGCAGGGTGGCATCGGTAACCTCGGCATGTCCGTCATCCAGCTGGTCGGCCCCATCCTCATGGGCTTCGGCCTGGTCGGCATGACCTGGCTGGCGCCCCAGAGGCAGGTCGCCGGCGAAGCCGCCGGCCAGGAGATCTGGGTCTACAACGCCGCAGCCTTCTTCATTCCGTGGTGCATCCTCGCGGCGATCCTCGCCTTCATCTGGCTGCGCGACGTGCCCGTCAAGGCCAACATCAAGCAGCAGCTGGACATCTTCTCCAACCCCAACACCTGGTACATGACCATCCTCTACGTCATGACCTTCGGCCTGTTCTCCGGTTTCTCCGCCGTCTTCGGCCTGCTCATCAACAACCAGTTCGGCGCTTCCTCCCCCCTCGAGCTGGGCGTCAAGGGCGCGACCTTCGCCTTCCTTGGCCCCCTCATCGGCTCGGTCATCCGCATGTCCTGGGGCATCTTCTGCGACCGCATGGGCGGCGCCATCTGGACCTTCATCTCCGGCGTCGGCATGGCCATCACCCTGGGCGGTGTCGCCTGGGTGCTGACCAACCCCACCGGTTGGACCGACTTCTACATCTTCATGGCGCTCATGCTCACCATGTTCCTGTTCTCCGGCTTCGGTAACGCCGGTACCTTCAAGCAGATGCCGATGATCATGCCGGCCCGCCAGGCTGGCGGTGCCATCGGCTTCACCTCGGCGATCGCGTCCCTCGGCCCCTTCCTGGTCGGCGTCGCGCTCTCCGCCATCAGCGCCCCGGTCTTCTTCGCGGGCTGCGCTATCTTCTGCGCCCTGTGCTCGGTCCTGTGCTGGATCATGTACGCGCGCAAGAACGCCCCGTTCCCCGGCTGATCCACCCGGCACTGCGCGGTGCCAACGGACCTGCCACTGCCTCGTCAATCGACTCTTAGGAGCACCCCATGACGAATCTCGAATCCGACATGACCTTCCCGACCTACGGCGGCGAGGTCAAGCCCGCAACCGGCGCGACCCTGTTCGCGCTCGGCTCGTGGCTGCGTCGCGGCAAGGCGTCCGCCGACGCGCGCCAGCTCTTCCTTGACGGCGGCCGCGAAGGCGACTCCTTCTACCGCGAGCGCTGGAGCTACGACAAGATCGTGCGCTCCACCCATGGCGTGAACTGCACGGGCTCGTGCTCGTGGAAGATCTACGTCAAGGACGGCGTCATCACCTGGGAAACCCAGCAGACTGACTACCCGTCGACCGGCGCGGACATGCCCGAGTACGAGCCCCGCGGCTGCCCGCGTGGCGCGGCGTTCTCGTGGTACGAGTACTCGCCGACCCGCATCAAGTACCCCTACGTGCGCGGCGTCCTCCTCGACATGTTCCGCGAGGCCAAGAAGCGCCTCGGCGATCCGGTCGACGCGTGGGCCGAGGTCGTTGAGGACCCGGAGAAGGCGCGTGCCTACAAGTCGCAGCGTGGCCGCGGCGGCATGGTCCGCGTGTCCTGGGAAGAGGCGATGGAGATCGTCGCCTCCGCCTACGTGCACACGATCAAGCAGTACGGCCCGGACCGAATCGCCGGCTTCTCGGTGATCCCCGCCATGTCGATGATCTCCTACGGTGCGGGCGCCCGCTTCCACGAGCTCATCGGCGGCACCATGCTGTCCTTCTACGACTGGTACGCGGACCTCCCGCCGGCCTCCCCGCAGGTCTTCGGCGACCAGACCGACGTGCCCGAGGCCGGCGACTGGTTCAACTCGCAGTACCTCATCATGTGGGGCACCAACCTGCCGCTGACCCGTACCCCCGACGCCCACTTCATGGCCGAGGCCCGCTACCACGGCCAGAAGGTCGTCGTCGTGTCCCCAGACTTCGCGGACAACACGAAGTTCGCGGACGACTGGTTGCGCGTCCAGCCCGGCACGGACGGCGCCCTGGCCCAGGCCATGGGTCACGTCATCCTCAAGGAATTCCACGTCGGCAAGCGCGAGCCCATGTTCCTCGATTACATGAAGCGCTACACCGACGGCCCGTTCCTGGTGGAGATCGGCGAGGTCGGCGAGGGTGCCCACGAGGGCGTCGCCCCGACGACGCTGGTACCCGGCAAGTTCCTCACGGCCGCCAAGATGCCCGAGGGCACGACCGAGCGCACCGAGAACAACGAGTTCCGTCCCCTCGTTATCGAGGCCGACGGCACGGTCAAGGACCCGGGTGGCACGCTCGCCGATCGCTTCGGCGAGGAGGGCGCAGGCCACTGGAACCTCAACCTCGAGGGTGTCGAGCCGGTCATGTCCATCATGGACACGGACGAGTGGGAAGCCGCCCTGATCGCCCTGCCGCGCTTCGACCTGCCGGCAGCTGACGGTCAGGCCTCGGTCGGTGGCGGCTACGTGAAGCGTGGCGTGCCCGCGCGCCGCGTCAACGGCCGCCTCGTGACGACCGTGTACGACATCATGCTGGCCCACTACGCGGTTGAGCGCGAGGGCCTGCCGGGCCAGTGGCCCACCGACTACATGGACGCCTCCACGCCGGGCACCCCCGCGTGGCAGGAGGAGTTCACCTCGGTTCCCGCCGGAGCCGCCATCAAGATCGGTCGCGAGTTCGCGCAGAACGCGGTCGAGACGCAGGGCCGTTCCATGATCCTCATGGGCGCTGGCACGAACCACTACTACCACTCCGACCAGATGTACCGGACGTTCCTGGCCCTCACGGAAATGTGTGGCACCCAGGGCCGCAACGGTGGCGGTTGGGCCCACTACGTGGGTCAGGAGAAGGTCCGCCCGATCATGGGCTGGGGCTCCTTCACCTTCGCCCTGGACTGGGCGCGCCCGCCGCGCCAGATGATCTCCACCGGCTGGTACTACATGACCACCGACCAGTGGCGCTACGACGGGGCCCCGGCCTCGGCGATGGCGAACCCGATCAAGTCCTCGCACCTGGACGGCAAGCAGCTGGTCGACACGCTCGTCGAGTCGGTTCAGCGCGGCTGGATGCCCTGCTACCCGACGTTCTCCAAGGGTTCGACCCAGCTGGGTCGCGAGGCTGCCGAGGCCGGCATGGCTCCGGCGCAGTACGTGTCCCAGGAGCTGCGCGAGGGTCGCCTCCAGTTCGCGATTGAGGACCCGGACGCCCACCACAACGTCCCGAAGATCCTCGCGAACTGGCGCACGAACCTGCTCGGATCGTCCGCGAAGGGCACCGAGTTCTTCCTGCGCCACATGCTGGGCACCGGCAACGAGGTCAACGCGCAGGAGCTGGAAGAGGGCAACCGTCCCGCGACCGTCAACTGGCGCGACGCTCACCCCGGCAAGCTCGACCTCATGTGGGTCGCGGACTTCCGTAACACCTCGACGACCCTGCACTCCGACGTCGTGCTGCCGGCCGCCACGTGGTACGAGAAGCACGACCTGTCCTCCACGGACATGCACCCCTTCATGCACTGCTTCGACGAGGCCGTGAACCCGCCGTGGGAGGCGCGCACCGACTTCGAGGTGTTCCAGACGCTGGCGCACCTCGTGGGACGCCTGGCCGCCGACCACCTGGGGACGCAGACGGACGTCGTCGCCGTCCCGCTGGGTCACGACTCCCCGGACGCCATGACCATGGCGAGCGGCGTCGTCCCCGAGCAGACGTGGACGCCCGGCAAGACCATGCCGAAGCTGGTCCCGATCGAGCGTGACTACACGCAGGTCGGCTACAAGTTCGACCGCATGGGTCCGCTCTTGGAAAAGGCTGGCCTGGCTGCCAAGGGCGTCGCGTTCAACGTCCAGGAGGCTTTCAAGGAACTCGGCGACCTCAACGGCCGCGCCCCCATGGACGGCAACGCCGGCGAGGGTGCGCCCCTGTGTGACACCGCGATCAAGGCGGCGAACATGGCGCTGCGCTTCTCGGGAACCACGAACGGCTCGCTGGCCGTTCAGGGCTTCCGCACGCTGGAAAAGCGCGTCGGCAACGAGATGGCGTTCCTGGCCGAAGGTGACGAAGAAAAGAAGATCACCTACCAGGACACCGTCCTGCAGCCGCGCAGCGTCATCACCAGCCCCGAGTGGTCGGGCTCCGAGCACGGCGGACGCCGCTACAGCGCCTTCGTGCAGAACGTCGAGTGCCGCAAGCCGTGGCACACGCTCACGGGTCGCCCGCAGTTCTACATCGACCACGACTGGATGATGGACATGGGCGAGTCCCTGCCGATCTTCCGTCCCCCGCTCGACCTGGCGCACATCTACGGTGAGCGCCCCGTCGGCGACCATCGTCCCGGTCAGCCGGGTCAGGCCGAGGTCGCGGTGCGCTACCTGACGGTCCACAACAAGTGGGCCATCCACTCCCAGTACTACGACAACCCGTACATGCTGACGCTGGGTCGTGGTGGCCAGACGGTGTGGATGAGCCCGCAGGACGCCGAGAAGATCGGCGTGCGCGACAACGAGTGGATCGAGGCGAAGAACCGTAACGGCACCGTGTCGGCTCGCGCCGTTGTCTCCCACCGCATCCCGGAGGGCACGGTGTTCATGCACCACGCCCAGGATCGCCAGATCAACACCCCGCTGAACGAGGAGTCCGGCAAGCGCGGCGGTACGCACAACTCGCTGACCCGAATCTTCATTAAGCCGAGCCACCTGGCCGGCGGATACGCGCAGTTCGCCTACGCGTTCAACTACTACGGTCCCACCGGCAATAACCGCGACGAGGTCACGGTTATCCGCCGCCGCTCCCAGGAGGTGCAGTTCTGATGAAGGTCATGGCTCAGATCGCGATGGTGATGAACCTCGACAAGTGCATTGGCTGCCACACCTGTTCGGTCACCTGTAAGCAGGTGTGGACGAACCGCGAGGGCACCGAGTACATCTGGTTCAACAACGTCGAAACCCGTCCCGGCGTGGGCTACCCCCGCGGCTGGGAGGACCAGAAGAAGTGGAAGGGTGGCTGGAAGCGCACCGCCACGGGCCGCCTCGTTCCCCGTCAGGGCGGACGCGTCGCCTCGCTCGCGAAGATCTTCGCGAACCCGACGCAGCCGACCATGAAGGACTACTACGAGCCGTGGACGTACGAGTACGACAAGCTGCTCCAGGCGCCCGCGAACTCCCGCGCGATCCCGACGGCCCGCGCGAAGTCCACGATCACGGGCGAGCACATCGACAAGCCCGAGTGGGGCCCGAACTGGGACGATGACCTCGGTGGCTCCATGGAGACCCTGGATCAGGACCCCGTCCTGCACCAGATGAACCTCCAGGTCGCCAAGACCATCGAAGACGCGTACATGTTCTACCTGCCTCGCATCTGCGAGCACTGCCTGAACCCGACCTGTGTGTCGGCGTGCCCCTCGGGCGCGATGTACAAGCGCTCCGAGGATGGCATCGTCCTGGTCGACCAGGATCAGTGCCGCGGCTGGCGCATGTGCGTGTCCGCCTGCCCCTACAAGAAGGTCTACTTCAACCACAACACGGGCAAGGCCGAGAAGTGCACGCTGTGCTACCCGCGCCTCGAGGTCGGCCAGCCGACCATCTGCTCGGAGACCTGCGTGGGTCGCCTGCGCTACATGGGCGTGCTGCTCTACGACGCGGACCGCGTTACCTGGGCCGCCTCCCAGGAGGACGAGCGCGACCTGTACCGCGCCCAGCGCGAGATCCTGCTCGACCCGAACGACCCGCAGGTGGTCGCCCAGGCTCAGGCCAACGGCGTTCCCCACTCGTGGATCACGGCCGCCCAGCAGTCCCCGATCTGGAAGCTCATCACCGAGTACGAGGTCGCCCTGCCGCTGCACCCCGAGTTCCGTACCCTGCCGATGGTCTGGTACGTGCCGCCGCTGTCCCCGGTCGTCGACCAGGTGACCGCGTCCGGCAGCGACGGCGAGGACCACAAGGTCCTGCTGTCCGCCATCTCGCAGATGCGTATCCCGCTGGAGTACCTGGCCGGCCTGTTCACGGCCGGAGACACGGCTCCCGTGGAGCTGGCGCTGCGTCGCCTCGCCGCGATGCGCTCCTACATGCGCGACGTCTTCGTCGACAACCCGACGAACGAGGAGATCCCGGCCTCCGTGGGCATGACCCCGGAGAAGGTCAAGGAGATGTACCGACTGCTGTCGATCGCCAAGTACGACGACCGCTTCGTCATCCCGACCGCCCACCCCGAGATGCCGCGCGGCATCAAGGAACTCGAGGGCTGCCCGGTGTCCTACGACGTCGAGGCCTTCCACGGCCTGGCCCCCGCCACGTCGAACCGCCCGATGGGTGGCTCGTCGCCGGAGGGACGCCAGATGCTCCCCCTTGAGGTCGTTCGATGAGTACTTTCGTCGGCATTCCGCGTATTCCTACGGCCGCTCCGGAGACGGAGATGGATCCGCAGGACGCGCGCGGCGTGCGCATGGCGGTCTCCCTCCTCCTGGACTACCCGGGGGACGACTTCGAGACCAAGCTGGACGCGGTCGAGGAGGCTCTGGCGGACCTGCCGGAGCCGGCCTCGTCGGCCCTGGCATCGTTCGTGAGCTACGCTCGCGCCGCGGGCCTGCGCGCCATGCAGACCACCTACGTGGAGACGTTCGACCAGCGCCGCCGTTGCGCGCTCGGCCTGACGTACTACACGCACGGCGACACCCGTGGACGCGGCCAGGCCATCCTGGCGTTCAAGGAGGTGCTGCGCCGCGCCGGCTTCGAGATGGACCGCGAGGAGCTGCCCGATCACCTGCCAGTGGTCCTGGAGTTCGCGGCCTTCGACGAGACGGGCACGGCCGAGGGCCTGCTGCGCTCGAACCGTGAGGGCATCGAGGTGATTCGCACGGCGCTGCGCGCCGCGGACTCCCCGTACGCGCCGCTGCTGGATGCGCTGGTCGCGACGCTGCCCGAGCCGGACGAAAAGACCATTGAGGGCTTCCGTAAGCTCATTAGCCAGGGGCCGCCCACCGAGCTGGTGGGCGTGGGCGATCTGTCTGCCACGCCCTCCCCGACTTCCGAAACAACGATGGGACGGTAACGTTCATGGAATCCGTACTTTTGCATGCCGCGTCTGCAGCCGAGACGCAGTCGCTGTCCTTCCTGGACATTGCCCTGTGGGTGGTCCTGCCCTACGTGTCCTTCGCGATCCTCATCGTGGGCCTCGCGTGGCGCTACAAGACGGACCAGTACGGCTGGACGTCTCGTTCCTCGCAGTGGAATGAGCCGACCATCCTGCGCTGGGCGTCGCCGCTGTTCCACTTCGGTGTCCTCTTCGTGTTCATGGGCCACATCCTCGGCCTCGTGATCCCGAAGACCTGGACCGAGGCGGCCGGCGTGCCCCAGCACGTCTACCACCTGATGGCGACGATCCCCGGTACGATCGCCGGAATCATGACGATCGTCGGCCTCGCGATGCTGATCTACCGCCGTCTGGTGTACAAGTCGGTGCGCGTGGCGACGACCCGCATGGATATCGTCACCTACGTCATGCTGACCATCCCGGTGCTCCTGGGCGGCGCGGCGACGCTGCTGAACCAGGTGCTCGGCGGCCACGAGGGCTACGACTACCGCGAGACGATCTCCGTCTGGTTCCGCTCGATCTTCTACCTGCACCCGCAGGCGCACCTGATGGCCGATGTGCCCCTCAGCTTCAAGCTGCACATCGTCGCCGGTCTGCTGCTCTTCTGCATCTGGCCGTTCACCCGCCTCGTGCACGCGGTGAGCGCGCCGGTCGGCTACGTGGCGCGTCCCCCGGTGGTGTACCGCGCGCGCGACGAGCGCCGCGAGCACCAGCTGACGCGCGGCGGCATGTCTGACTGATCGATGGCCGGTGCCCGCGCCGCGGTCCTGCCGAAGGGGCGAGGCCGTGGCCGGGTGATCGGCGAGATGAGGGGGTGGGCGAAAGCCTGTCCCCTCGTCTTTATCCTCGCCGCGCGCATTTATCGTGGGGTGCGCTGCCAGACCTGCGCGAATAGAGGCGTCGACCCCGCGTAATGAGACCAGTCGGTGGTATTGGCCGTGCGGAGCGGCTTGTGTGCTGGGTAGAATAAAGAGCACTTTGTAAGTAACGTAACAGGTCTAAAGCCGTTTGGTGATGCTCGTCATGTGCATTTCCGCTGATTATGAGGGAGAGAGGACTATCGATGAATGACACCTCCCGTTCTCGGCCTCTGGCTGAAACACTCGCCGCGATGGCTGCTCTGACCCCCGCGCAGCACGCTCTCCTGGAGCGCATTTCGCACCACGCGAGCCCCGTCACCGTCGCCGAACTGGCCCAGGAGGCCGGCTTGCACGTGTCGAGCGTGCGCGAGACCCTTGAGGGCCTATTCTCGCTCGGCCTGGTCGAGAAGCAGCAGCTTCCCTCTTCGGGGCGAGGCCGTCCCGCGCTCGGCTATTCGACGACGACCCCGGCGGATCCGTCCTTCGCTGCCCAGATGCTGCACCAGCTCACCTCGTCTTTGCTGGCCTGGCTGCGTGCGGATGCGGCAGATCCTGTCGCGTCTGTGCGTGAGATTGGCTCGCGGTGGGCGGATGCGGCCCTCGTGACGATGGCGGTTCCGGATCATAGCCACGCGCCGAGTCGTCGTCCGGTGCGCGACACCTTCAATATTGCGGCTCACCTGGGCAAGGTGCGCCTGTTCATGAATGCGATGGGCTTCGCGTCGATCCCTCATGACACCGACCCGATGGCGGTCGTGCTGACGGCGTGCCCCTTTACCGAGCCCGGCGCGCCGGATGATCTGGCGCTGGAGCTTCGCCGCGGCATCGTCGAGCGCGTGTTCGAGCGTACGGCGACCGGATTTGCCACGTGGTCACTTGATGTCGATCCGATGGATCCGCTGCGTATGACGATCTACATTCGTTCGCTGAATGAGGCAAACCCGAAGCCCCTGTCGACGACGCTGCACTTCTTCGGTGGCGCCGCTGAGGCTGCCGGTGGTTACGTCCGCGAAGTGCCCTCCTCTGAGACGCCGGAAACGCTCGGTGAGCTCCTTGAACAGCTGAGCGCGGAGAGCCCCGAGCTGGCCCGTATCCTGAGTGTGTCGAGCTACCTGGTGAACGAGCGCTCGGCCCGCCCGGATAGCGAGCTCGCGCCGGGTGCACGCGTTGACGTGCTGCCCCCCTTCGCTGGAGGGTGAGATTTACTAATCATTTGTGTGGGGCGGTCAGGGTTGTAAGACAATCCTGACCGCTTCATCGTAGGATGTGGATATAGCCTCTCCCATCATTGGAGGATCCCATGTCCGCAGAGATTGCAACCGGTATTACCGAGGACCCCCTGGATGCGGCTGCGCTGATCAACAGTGCCCGCCGTGACACCTGTGGTGCCGTCGCGTCTTTCATTGGCGTGGTGCGTAATCATGACGGTGGCGAGAGCGTGGATGCGATCGAGTACTCGTCGCACCCGTCATCCCCGCAGATTCTGCGGGAAATTGTCTCGGGAATGAGGGATCGTCCCGGCGTTCATTGCATTGTGGCGTGGCATCGCGTGGGCCGTCTGGAGATCGGTGACGATGCGATGGTTGTGGCCGTTGCGGCGGAGCATCGCGCGCAGGCGTTCCGCGCGGTGGAGACGATCGTCGAGGATGTGAAGGCGAAGCTGCCGATCTGGAAGAAGCAGGAACTGTCCGACGGTTCGCACAACTGGTCGGGCCTGTGAGATGACGATCGGCGACCCCTATTCGCGCCAGGCCGCTGTTTCGGGCCGCTCGGTTGCGCTGCCCCTCATCAATCAGCCTGTCCCGTACGAGGCCGGGGACCCCGCGCTGGAGCGTTTCCGTCGTAACTGGTTGGTCTCGGGTATCGGCGAGGCCGGTCAGGCGCGCCTCGCTGCGTCTCGCGCGCTCGTGGTGGGTGCGGGTGGCCTCGGCTCGCCCGTCCTCCTGTACCTGACGGCGGCCGGGATCGGCACGATCGGCATCTGTGACTCCGACGTTGTTGAGGTCTCGAACCTGCAGCGTCAGCTCCTGCACGGCGAGGGTGACGTGGGGGATCCGAAGCCGGATTCGGCCGTGCGTCACCTGACCGGGCTGAACTCGTCGGTGCATTTTGAGCGCTTTGGGCACGTGACCCGGCAGTGGCTGGATGAGCACGGCCGCGATTGGGACTTGATCGTGGAGTGCACGGATAACTTCGACGCGAAGTACCTGGTGGCGGACTACTGCGCGGATTCGGGCGTGCCGCTCGTGTGGGGCACGGTCGTGTCCATGGCCTTCCAGGTGAGTGTCTTCTGGTCCCAGGCACCGGCCCCCGTGCCGTCGCTGACGCTGCGTAGCCTGCACCCGGTCCAGCCTGCTCCCGGGACGACGCCGGCCTCGCCGAAGGTGGGCGTGCTCGGTCCCGTCGTCGGCCAGGCGGGCACCGCCATGGCGACGGAGGCCATCAAGGTGCTGGTGGGCTTCGGCGAGCCGCTCATCGGGCGCGTCCTCATGATGGATGCGGCGACGCAGCGTGCCGACGTGCTGACTTTCGCCCCGTGGGACTGAGTCTCGTGGCTGCCCCGCGTGCTGACGTTGCGGCGATCGTCGTCGGCGGAGGCGGAGGCGAGCGGCTGGGGGGCGTGTCGAAGCCCGACCTGACGCTGGGTGGTGTGCGTGTGATCGACCGCGTGTGCGGGGTTTTGTTGCAGGCGTGCGGCGCGGGATGCGTGGCCGTCGTACCCCCGACCGTACGCGTCCCGGAAGGGGTCGTGCGTACGCTCGAGGATCCGCCGAGTGGCGGCCCGCTGGCCGGTATCGATGCGGGCTTGCGCGCGCTGGGCGTCGACGACGACGTCCTGGTCGTCGTGGTCTCCGTCGATGCGCCCGGCGTGGCAGGCCTTGTGCCCGCCCTCCTGGGGTCTCCTCTGGGGTCGGATAGTGAGGGACGCATCGCGGTCGGCGGCGACCCCCAGCCTTTCGATCAGTACCTCATGGGCGTCTATCGCGCGGGGGCGCTGCGCCGCATTCTCGACGAGGCCGTGGCTGCCCTCGGGTCCGTTCGCGGCGTGGGGGTGCGTCGGGTGCTGCGCGCGCTCGCGCTCGAGCGGGTGAGCGTCGACGCTGACGTCTGCCGGGACATCGATACCCCCGAGGATGTGGCCTGGTGGCAGGATCTCCTCGGCAAATGATTTGTAAGTAATGCCACAGAGGGTATAGGTTGGGAGGGTCAGTATCTCACGGCTCACTCCCATCAAGGTGCCCTCATGAAACTTCGTCACGGACAACTGTGGCAGCGGCTCGGACTGGCCCTATTGTCAGGAATTCTCATCGCAAGTCTCGCTCCCTCGACTGCTGCCGCTCCGACGGACGGTCAGGAAATGCACAGCGACGCGGAGTCCGCCGACCTCGACCTGTCACGCTCGGACGCCGGGGTGGCCGATCCGGCTGACTCCCAGGACCGTGCGGCCTCGGACGGTGCTGACGCCTCCGACTCCACCGAGTCCGCCGACGCAGCCACGGCCTCGTCCCAGGAGGAAAGCGCCGACGTCCATACCTACGTCTATCCCGGGACCTCTGGACCGACCCGCGTTCACGTCATCTCCACCCAGGGATCGGACGCAATCCTGCTCGAATCCAAGGGAGTATTCGGCATGATCGACGGAGGCGAGGGGCAAGGTGCGCCCGATGGATCCGATCCTCGCTACCCCCTGCGACCGGGGACCACCCCGGCGTCCAAGGGGGATACGCAGCGGATCCTGGACTACATGTCATCCCAGGGGGTGACCTCCTCGAACCTGGCTTTCTACCTGGGCACCCACCCTCACTCCGATCATATCGATAATGCGGACGACATCATCTACCGCTTCCATCCGCAAGTCATCTTCAGCCCGGAATACTCCGACGCCTGGATCTCAAACCCGAATGCGCTCTGGGACAATCAGTGGGTCTATGACCGCATGATTGCCGCCGCCTCCTGGGCACAGCGCAGCTACGGCGCGCAGATCGTCCAACACGTACGGAACTACGACACGCACGTGCAGCTCGGTGACATGGACGTTCAGCTCATTCCCTTTGATCCCCAGGAGTCCTATCAGCGTCATCCCATTCGCGATGCGAACCTGCTCGGCTGGGGAAGTGTCGTCTCGGCCTTCGGGCACCGCGCGTTCCTCGCCGCCGACCTCGAAATCGAGGGGGACCTCGAGGATCGGATAGCGGCCGTCGTCGGACACGTCGACATGCTCAAGGCGGGGCATCACGGGCTCGCGACCTCGAACTCAGAGTCGTTCATGGCCGCCCTCTCGCCCTCGATGATCATCCAGACCAACCCCGAATGGGTGACCCCGGACCGCCTGACGACCTCGGTCACTGTCAGCGGCACCGCGTCATGGGCGCCAACCGCCGACCTGTGGGACAGGGCGCGCATTCCCGCCGTGGTGGGGACCTTCACCGAATCGGGCATCAGCTATAACGACCTGTCTGCTGCTTCGTGGGGGCATGAGTACTACCAGGGCGTCACGCCGCGGGCGTGGTGGTTCCAGGGCGCGCGCCCCCAGTCGACGTACGGCTGGTGGAAGGGCTGGTCAGGCAACTGGTACTTCTTTGCGGATCACCCCTATTGTGCGACGAGCCAGTGGGTGAACGATCGCGGCACCTGGTACTGGATGGATTCCACCGGCGTGATGGCGACAGGATGGATCTACGACGGAAGCTCCCGATACTACCTCGACGACAAGGGGAATCCGACCGCACAGGGGTGGCAGCGCGTCGATGGGAACTGGCATTATTTCGTCGACGGTCGTGCGTCAACCGGATGGTTCGCCGACCGCGGGACCTGGTATCGCCTGGACGAGTCAACCGGCGCGATGCTCACAGGCTGGCAGAAGGTCGACGGACGCTGGTACTACATGCGTTCCTCTGGCGCTGTGGTGACGGGCTGGCAGAGTATCGACGGCACCTGGTACTACTTCGACGGTGCGGGCACGATGGCAACCGGGTGGATCCAGGACGGTGGCTCCTGGTACTACATGAACGAATCCGGGAAGATGGTCTCAGGCTGGCTGCGCGATGGCGACGCCTGGTACTACATGAGCTCATCGGGCGCGATGACTGTCGGTTGGCAGAGCGCGGGTGGGTCCTGGTATTACTTCCACGACTCGGGCGTCATGGCCACCGGGTGGATCCAGGACGGTGGTTCCTGGTACTACATGAACGAGACGGGTGCCATGGTCACCGGTACGCAGGTTATTGATGGCCGACGCGCGACCTTCACGGCCTCGGGTCGCTGGACCGGCTACGCCTCCTGATCGATGCCTCCCGACCGAGGCCTCGTCCCTGATCGTCGGCATGGTTCCCCACAAATGTCGCATGCAATTCCCATGTCAACCTTTCGAACTTTGAAATGGGAATGTTGGTATTTCAACGTTTTCTCGATACCTAAGAAAACTTAGGAGAGCCAAATTGCATGCGACATTGAGAGAGGGGGAGAGGCGGAGAGAGGGGGCGAGAGGGGCGTGGGGGAAGAGGGGGAGAGAAGAAGGGGATGGAGAAGAGGGTTAGCGCTGTTCGTCGAGCTGGTGGAAGATCGCTCCCAGCAGCGGCGTGACCACCTCGAGAGTGTCGAGCGCGCCGCCGCGCGAGCCGGGGGAGGAGACGACGAGGGCCCCCGACGAGTCCCGCGCCGTCACGCCGACGACCTCCCGGGACAGGCCCGACAGAGGGGTGCTGACGAGGCCGTGGGCGCGGATCTGCTCGGCGATGCCCGGGATCTCGACCTCGATAATCGAGCGGACGACCTCAGGCGCGTAGTTGCCCACGCCGAAGCCCGAGCCGCCCAGAACCAGGATGAAGCGCGCGCCGGCCTCGAGTGCGTCGCGGATCTCCGTCTCGAGGACGTCGGCACTCTCGGGGATCGCCGCGACCGTCACCGGGCCAAGGCCCGCCTCTGCCAGTGCGGCAGTGCAGGCGGGGGTCGTCCGATCCTCCTTCGTGCCGCGCTGAATGCGGTCGGAATAGGTGATGACGTGGGCGCTGATCTGGCTGAGGTCGTAGTCGACGGGCTTGGGCATGGTGTCCTCCGGTGGCGAATGCGTATAAGTGTGATCCTAGTCCCTTCTTCGTAACAAGGCGGGGTGGGGAGGAGTATGGGCGTGACAGTGATTTTGTGTGCGTCGCGCCCGAGGTAAATGGGGCCTGTGTGGGGCCTCGCGCGTCCAGTCATCGTCGAGTGCGCGGAGTTGCTGCCGATCACCCGTATTTACATGGTTGAAAACAAGTTAAATAGAGATCTTGATTTCGCTGAAATGAGGGGGAAAAGTAACGATTTGAATGCGGATCTGTGAATCGTTGCGCGCGCGTCGCGCACCTTGTTAGATTTAATGCGTTCTATTCCCTTATTAGAGGAGAGGCGAGTGCGTTCCCTTCGCATCCTTCCCGTCCTCGGCGCGGCGGTCCTGGCCCTCGCCGCCTGCACTTCCGGCTCCCCCGCCGCCGACTCCACGGCCTCGTCGCCCGCGACCCAGCCCGCCGCCGAGACCACCGTCCTCAACGTCTACGCCGCCGCCTCGCTGACCGAGACCTTCGGTGAGCTCGAGAAGACCTTCGAGGCCGCCAACCCCGGCGTGGACGTGCGCTTCAACTTCGCGGGCTCCCAGGACCTCGTGACCCAGCTCAGCGAAGGCGCGGACGTTGACGTCCTGGCCACCGCCAACGAGTCCACGATGAAGAAGGCCGCCGACGCCTCCCAGGTCGACGCGCAGACCATCTTCGTCACCAATACGCTGACCCTCATCACGACGCCCGGCAACCCCGCCGGCATCACCGGCCTCGACTCCTCGCTCGAAGGCGCCAAGCTTGTCATCTGCGCCCCCGAGGTGCCCTGCGGCAAGCTCACCAAGACCCTCACCGAGAAGCTCGGCGTGACCCTGAGCCCCGCCTCCGAGGAGCAGGCCGTCACCGACGTGCGCGGCAAGGTGGCCTCCGGACAGGCCGACGCCGGTATCGTCTACAAGACCGACGCCCTCGCCGAGGGCGACGCCGTCGAGACCGTCGCCATCCAGGGCGCCGACGAGGCCGTCAACAAGTACCCGATCGCCCTCGTGAGCGCCTCGACCAAGAAGGACCTCGGCCAGAAATGGATCGACCTGGTCCTCTCCGCCGACGGCCAGAAGGTCCTCGAAGACGCCGGCTTCACGCCCGCCGCGAAGTAACATCGACAGGTGACATCGCGTCGAACGTCCGCCGTGAGCCCCCTGCCCATCTGGGCGGGGGGCCTCGGTGCGCTCGCCCTGTGCTTCCTGGTCCTGCCCCTGGCCTTCATGCTGGGGCGCGTCAACTGGTCGACCCTGGGAGCGACCCTCGCCACCGCGGAGGCTCGCGACGCCCTCGGCCTGTCCATGCGCACCTGCGCCATCGCGCTCGGCGTCGACCTCCTCCTCGGCGTCCCCGCGGCCCTCGTCCTGTCGCGCTCGTGGCGAGGCGTGCGCGCCGCCCGCATCCTCGTCGCTCTACCGCTCTCGCTGCCGCCCGTCGTCGCCGGCATCGCGCTCCTCGCGGCCTTCGGTAGGCGCTCGACCCTCGGGGCTCTCCTCAGCGGCGCCGGCCTCGACATCGCCTTCACGACGAGCGCCGTCGTCATCGCGCAGGTCTTCGTCTCCCTGCCCTTCCTCATCGTCACCCTCGAATCCGCGCTGCGCTCCCGCGAGCAGGGGCTCGACGAGATGGCCTCCTCCCTCGGCGCCTCGCCCTCGCGCGTCTTCTGGCAGATCACCCTGCCTACGGTCCTGCCCGGCCTCGGTCGCGGGGCGGCCCTCGCGCTCGCCCGCTGCCTCGGCGAATTCGGCGCGACCCTCACCTTCGCCGGGTCCATGCAGGGCGTGACCCGCACGATGCCCCTCCAGATCTACTTGGCCCGCGAGTCCGACGCGGACCTGGCCCTCGCGCTCGGCATCGTCCTCCTCGGTGTCGCCGCGGCCGTCGTCGCGCTCACGGAAACACCGTGGGGGCGCCTCGCCTCTGTCGTGCGTTCGCGCCTGTCATCGACGAGGCATGGGCGCGCCGCCGCTCCCGGCGCTCCTTCCGCTTCCTCCTCCGCGGCCCCGACCGTGCTCGCGGAAGATGCGGGGGAGGGTGCGGACGTGCGCGTCACCGGAAGCGTGGAGGCACGCGGCTGGAACGTGGACGCGGAGCTTCGCCCCGGCCTCGTGACGGCCGTCGTCGGTCACAACGGCGCGGGAAAGTCGACGCTCGCCCAGGTGATCGCCGGAACGCTGCGCCTCGACGAGGGCAGCGCCCGCATCGGCGAGCGCGTCGTCGACGACGCCGTCACGTTCGTGCCCGCGCGCCGCCGCGGCGTCGCCATGGTCTCCCAGGCCCCCCGCATCTTCACGCACATGAGCGTGCTCGCCAACGTCGCCTTCCCGCTGCGCGTGCGCGGGGTGGGGCGCGCCCAGGCGCGGGCCGCTGCACTCGAGCAGCTGCGCGCCGTCGGCATGGACGACCTCGCGCACAAGCGTGCCTCCGACCTGTCCGGCGGCCAGGCCGCCCGCGTCGCGATCGCCCGCGCACTGGTCTTCCGCCCCGAGGTCCTCATCCTCGACGAGCCCACGGCCGCCCTCGACGTCGAAGCCACCACGCAGGTGTCCTCCCTCCTGCGCCAGCGCCTTACCGGCGCGGGAATCACGACCCTGCTCGTCTCTCACGACATCGCCGAGGTCCTGGCCCTCGCCTCCCACATGATCGTCATGGGGGACGGGCGCGTCGTCGAGGAGGGCGAACCCGCCCGCGTCCTCGCCTCGCCGTCATCGGTGTTCGCCGCGCGCCTGGCCGGGCTCAACATCGTGGCCGGGCCCATCGTGACCCGCCCCGGCATGGTCGGAGTGAGCGTCGGCGAGGCAGAGCTGTGGGCGGCCGACCTGTCCGGGTTCGACTCGACTGATGCGGGTCGTGTCGACGTGGCGTCCGGCGATGCGGCCGACGACGTCGCTTCCGGCGGAAGCAACCAGGGTGGCCGCGTCGCGCTCACCTTCCCGCCCGAGGCCGTGGCTCTCTCCCGCGAGGAATCCCACGCCTCGCCGCGGTCCGTCCTGCCCGGTGTCGCCTCGGGCATCGACGTCGACGGCTCCCTCGTCAGCGTGCGCGTCGCGCTCGCGGAGGGCGTGTCAGTGACCTCCCGCGTGACCGCCTCCGCCTGGTCCGACCTCGGCCTCGGCGTCGGTGATTCCCTGTGGGTGAGCGTCAAGGCCACCCAGGTCCGCGCGATACCTGTCGCGGCCGTCTCCTAATCGGCGCGTATGCCTCGCACCTGCGGATACGCGGGGCGGGGCGGGCGCGGCAGGCAGGTCGGTGCGGAGCTCTCGCGACGAGGCCGGGACGGGGTTTTTGCCGATGGGTTGAATTTTGTTACGCTTCATATGTTGTAATTCTTTGTTTTGCCGCGAGTGGGCGCGTGCTCAGTGCGGGGGATGCCACCCCCTATTTTGCCGGGTATTCAGCGGTTTTAGTCAGTGCGAGCCCGCTCATAGTGGACGCCTTTGACTCTGTGCTTTGGGTTTCCTAAGTTGTGGTGAGGACTCAGGAGGTACGTCATGACAACACAGGGTCACCACGAGGCCACGCGCCCCTACCAGCTCGGCATCGACGTCGGCTCGACGACCGTCAAGGCCGTCGTCCTGGACGGCAACCGCCGACTCTTCTCCGACTACCGGCGCCACAACGCCGACGTGCGCGCATCCCTGGGAGCCCTCCTCGCCGACGTCGAACGCGCCCTGCCCGGCGCGCGCGTCCACGCGGCCATCACCGGCTCCGGCGGCCTGACGACCGCCCGCGCCATGGGCATCCCCTTCGTCCAGGAGGTCATCGCCGGCACCGAGGCCACCCAGCGCCTGCACCCCGAGGTCGACGTCGTCATCGAGCTGGGCGGCGAGGACGCCAAGCTCACCTACCTGCACCCCACCCCCGAGCAGCGCATGAACGGCACGTGCGCGGGCGGCACCGGCGCCTTCATCGACCAGATGGCGACCCTCCTGCACACGGACGCCTCCGGCCTCGGCGAGCTGGCGACCCGCCACACCCAGCTCTACCCGATCGCCTCGCGCTGCGGCGTGTTCGCCAAGTCCGACATCCAGCCCCTCATCAACCAGGGCGCCGCCCACGAGGACCTGGCCGCCTCCATCTTCAACGCCGTCGCCACCCAGACCATCGCGGGCCTGGCGTGCGGGCGCCCGATCCGCGGAACCGTCATGTTCCTCGGCGGCCCCCTGCACTTCCTGCCCGCCCTGCGCGAGGCCTACAAGGCCCTCCTGCCCAAGGCCGACGCCTTCGTCACCCCCGACGACGCCCAGCTCTACGTCGCCATCGGCGCGGCCCTCCTCGCCGAGAAGGAAGCCGCCAAGAAGGCACGCCAGGCCGAGGAAGCCGGTGCCACCTCCGTCGATTCGCGCGGCGAGAAGCTCACCACCCTCATGGAGCGCCTCGCCGCCGCCCCGGTTCAGGTAGAGTCCCCGCGCATGGATCCGCTCTTCGCGACCCCGGAGGATCGAGAGGAATTCATCGCCCGCCACAGCCTCGACGTCATCCCCAAGGCCAGCCTCGACGAGGCCGAGGGCCGCTGCTGGCTCGGCATCGACGCGGGCTCCACGACGATCAAGGCCGTCGTCATCGACTCCCAGGACCGCATCGTCTTCACCCACTACGCCTCCAACGAGGGCGACCCCGTGGCCGCGGCCGTCGACATCGTGCGAGCCGTCCGCTCCGCGCTGCCCGAGGGTTGCGAGATCGGCCGCTCGTGCGCGACCGGCTACGGCGAGGGCCTGGTCAAGGCCGCCCTCACCATGGACGAGGGCGAGATCGAGACGATGGCCCACTACCGCGCCGCGGAATTCATCTGCCCCGGCGTCACCTCCGTCATCGACATCGGCGGCCAGGACATGAAGTACCTGCGCATCCGCGACCACGCGGTGGACTCCATTTCTGTCAACGAGGCCTGCTCCTCGGGCTGCGGCTCCTTCCTGCAGACCTTCGCGCAGACGATGGGAACCGACGTGCGATCCTTCGCGCGCATGGCCATGGAATCCGAATCTCCCGTGGACCTGGGCACCCGCTGCACGGTGTTCATGAACTCCTCCGTCAAGCAGGCGCAGAAGGAAGGCGCGGACGTGCGCGACATCAGCGCCGGCCTGTCCTACTCCGTCGTGCGTAACGCCCTCTACAAGGTCATCAAGCTCAAGGAGCCCTCGGACCTGGGTGAACGCGTCGTCGTCCAGGGCGGCACCTTCCTCAACGACTCCGTGCTGCGCGCCTTCGAGCTGCTCACCGGCCGCGAGGTCGTACGCCCCGACATCGCCGGCCTCATGGGCGCGTACGGCGCCGCCCTGACCGCGCGCATGCACGACACGGGGGAGGGGACCTCGTCCCTGGCCACGATCGAGGCCCTCGAGGGCTTCGCCGTGGACACGACCCGCAAGACCTGCCGCCTGTGCCAGAACCACTGCCAGATGACGATCTCGACGTTCTCCAACGGCGAGCGTCACGTGTCGGGCAACCGCTGCGAGCGCGGTGCCTCCCTGGAGCGCGTGCCCAAGAAGTCGGAGCTGCCCAACCTCTACGACTGGAAGTACAAGCGGATCTTCGGATACCGCCGCCTCACCGAGAAGAAGGCGTTCCGCGGCGACATCGGCATCCCGCGCGTGCTCGGCATGTACGAGAACTACCCGTTCTGGTTCACGATGCTCACCGCGCTGGGCTTCCGCGTCATGATCTCGGGCCGTTCCAACCACGACCTCTTCGAGACCGGCATGGAGTCCATCCCCTCGGAGAACGTGTGCTACCCGGCCAAGCTCGTCCACGGGCATATCGAGTCCCTCCTGGACAAGGGCATCACGACGATCTTCTACCCCTGCGTCGACTTCGAGCAAAAACTCACCGAGTCCGAAAACTCCTACAACTGCCCCATCGTGGCGACCTACCCCGAGGTCATCCGCAACAACATGGAGCGCCTGGCAGAGCCCGGCACGAAGTTCATCAGCCCGTTCGTGAACTTCGGTAACCGCGACTACCTGCCCGCCCACCTGTCCAAGACCTTCAAGGAATACGGCTACGACATCCCGGTCGAGGAGATGAAGGCCGCCCTGGACAAGGCGTGGGAGGAGGACGCCGCCGTCAAGGCCGAGATCCGCGCGAAGGGCGTCGAGACGATCGAGTGGATGCGTGAGCACGGCGTGCGCGGCATCGTGCTGGCGGGCCGCCCCTACCACCTCGACCCCGAGATCAACCACGGCATCCCCGAGGTCATCGTCGGCCTCGGCATGGCCGTCCTCACCGAGGATTCCATCATCGACGCGCGCCTCGAGCGCCCCCTGCGCGTTCTCGACCAGTGGTCCTACCACTCGCGCCTCTACGAGGCCGCCGCCCGCGTCGGCGACGAACCCGACCTCGAGATGGTCCAGCTCAACTCCTTCGGCTGCGGCGTCGACGCGATCACCGCCGACCAGGTCCAGGAGATCCTCGAGGGCCGCGGCGACGTGCACACCGTCCTCAAGATCGACGAGGTCTCCAACCTGGGTGCCGCGAAGATCCGCCTGCGTTCCCTCGACGCGGCGATCACCGAGCGCGCCACCCTCGCCTCCTCGATCGACGAGGCCGGGGCCGGCGACGGCGAGAACGGCGCGGATGGAGCGGGACTGGCCCCCGCCTCGTCCGTGGGACTCGTGTCGGGTTCCGTCGACACCGCCACCCTGCGCGACCCCTCCGGGGACGCCGCCCGCGAGGAGCAGGCCGGTCACATCAAGCCGCGCACAGCCTTCACCGAAGAGATGCGTGAGGCCGGATACGAGATCCTGGCCCCCCAGATGTCCCCGATCCACTTCCGCTTCCTCACCCCGCTGTTCGCCAGTGCGGGCCTGAAGGTGCGGGTCCTGGAGCACACGAGCCGCACCTCCATGGAAGTCGGCCTGAAGTACGTCAACAACGACTCGTGCTACCCGGCGATCGTCGTCATCGGCCAGCTCCTTGACGAGTTCATCTCCGGGCGCGCCGACCCCGACCGCACGGCCGTCGGCATCACGCAGACGGGCGGCATGTGCCGCGCCAGTAACTACGCCGCCCTGCTGCGTAAGGGCCTGCGCGACGCCGGATACCCGCAGGTGCCCGTCATCGCGCTGTCCGTCCAGGGCATCGAGGACAACCCCGGATTCCACCTGGGGATCCCCCACATCCACAAGGCCATCCAGGCCTTCGTCATCGGCGATGCCATCCAGTCGATGCTGCTGCGCGTGCGCCCCTACGAGGCCACGCCCGGCTCCGCGATGGAGCTGTACCGCACGTGGGACGCCTACGTGCAGGAGTGGATCACGTCGGGACGCGTGGCGGCCCTCGGCGGGCGCGTCTCCTACGGGAAGATCATCCGCGAGTGCGTGCGCGCCTTCGACGCCCTGCCCCTGCGCGACATTCCGCGTAAGCCGCGCGTCGGCCTCGTCGGTGAGATCCTCGTGAAGTTCCACCCCGACGCCAACAACCACGCCGTCGACGTCATCGAGGCCGAGGGCTGCGAGGCCGAACTGCCCGGCCTCATGCAGTTCTTCCACAACTCCGTGGCCACCGCCGCGTGGGACAAGGAGAACCTGGGTATCGACGGCAAGCAGCGCTACATCATGCCGATCGTGCTCTGGGCGCTCAAGAAGTACGAGAAGCCCGTGCACCGCGCTTTTGCGGCCACGAACGGCAAGTTCGAGCCGCACCGGCCCATCGAAGAGATGATCTCTCGCTCCCAGGACATTGCGCGCCTGGGCAACCAGGCCGGCGAAGGCTGGTACCTGACCGCCGAAATGGTCGACATGATCGAACACGGCTGCCCGAACATCATCTGCGCCCAGCCGTTTGCGTGCCTGCCTAACCACGTCGTCGGCAAGGGCATGTTCCGCGCGCTGCGCACCCGCTACCCCGAGGCCAACATCGTGGCCGTCGACTACGACCCGGGTGCCTCCGAAGTCAACCAGCTCAACCGCATCAAGCTCATGCTGGCGACCGCCCTGCAGGACCCGGAGGCGCGCGACGGCGACGTGTTGCAGCTGGTCGACGTCGAAGAGCCGACGTCGTGCGGCGGATCCGGCTCCGTCATGCTCGGCATGCCGACCATTCCGACGAGGCGCGCGGCCTTCCGCTGACCGCCTTGTCTCGCCGCGCACGAGGCCTGGGCTGGGTTCCCGGGCCTCGTCGCGCTATCTGGGGCGCCGTGCGGGCTGCGGGTGCTGCGGGCTGTGCAAGCCGTGCGTGGCGTGCGTGCCCCGGTCGTCGCGGCGCATTGCGAGGCCGGCGGCCTACACCGCCAGGCTTCCGTGCGCGATCTCAAAGCCCGCCGACGCCCAGCCCGTGCTGTACGACAGACGCACCGAGACCTCGCGCACGCCCGAGGACGGCCAGGGCACCTCAAGGAAGCCCGTCTCACCCGGCGCGACATCCAGGGACGCCGAATACTCCCACGTTTCGTGGCCCTCCTCGACGACGCGGCAGAGGAACTCCAGATCCGACGTCGACGTGAACGTCATGTGGTTACGCACCGTCACCCCCGAATAGGAAGGAGCCACGGTCACCGGCGCATAGTGCAGCTCCTCGCTGCGTACCTCGTACAGGTCCGGGAAGTTGCCGCCCGCGAACTCCGGGCGCGTCGGGTCCAACGCGTGGATCGCGCGAAGCTCCTCGTCGACGTCACCCACGTTCCACGCGATCACGCTCGGGTGCGCACGGTCCCTGCGAATCGCCGCTTCGATTGCCTCGTCGCGCGCGGCCCCCGGGCCGTACACGTCCGACGCGCGGTCGATGACGTACAGGCCGTACTCGTCTGCCAGCTCCAGGAAACATGCGTGGCCGGGCGCGCCCGCAATCACAACCGCGTTCACGCCGTGGCGCTTACACCACACGATGTCGTCGAGCATCTCCGGCAAGTTGACAGCCAAGCCCGTGCGCCCATCGCACTCGTTGCGGTTCACTCCCCGCAGGATCAGTGCCTTACCGCCCAGCGTCACACCCTGCGCAGTCGCCTCAACGTCGCGGAAGCCAACGTCAAGGGACACGGTATCCTTGACCCCTTCCTCATCGCGCAGCGTGACGATCAGTCGGTACAGGGCCGGCTCCTCCGCGCTCCAGGGGATCACATCCAGACCCTGCGCGTCAACAACCTCATCCGGAGATGCGACCGCAGACCACAGCCTCTCCTGTTCGGCCTCGTTGACGAGCGTGGCATGAACCTCGACGCCCCCCGTCGTCTCAACCCGCAGCGTCAGCGCACCTGCGCGGCCATCGTGGGATGCCACCGGCACCACGTCGACGATGTGTGCCGTCGGCCTCGCCTCCAACGACACTTCACGGAACAGGCCATGACAGCACACCAGGGACTCCATCAGCAAGACAACCAGCGTGTGCGTGTGGGTGGGCTGCAACGCGCCCGTCACGTCAAAAGCCGCAGGAATGAAACCGTCCGCACTAAAACCGACGAACGCTCCATCGAGCCATGCGTAGAGGGGACCCGAAAAACCGCCGAAAGTCAGCGTCATCATCCAGCCGCGATCAACCGCCTCCTTGAGGGGCGCATCAAGGGAAAACTCGCGGCGCAGAATCGAGGCGCGCACAACGTCGGTGGGTGACACCCCGCCAGCGGGCTGCTTGCCCTCCGGGTGAGCGTGCGTCTGCGCGTGCGCCTGTGCCTCCGGGCGCGCCTGCGTCTGCGGGCACCTCCGTGAGCCATCCAGCTCCAGGATGCCAGGCACAGATGTCGCGCCGAAATTCTGATGAACGGGAGCCTCATCAATCAGCTCCGCAGCGGTGCCAGTGACACCGGTAACCTGCCAGGTGCTCGAGAGCATCTGAAGTGGCCTGCGTGACCTCCACGTCGCGTGCACCGTCAGACGGTTCACCGACGCCCCTGGGTCCCGCAGCCACGTGACGTCCGGTTCCAGGATGTGGTTCATGTAATAAAAGTAGCATTTTGCTATTAGTCAGAAAAGTGTAAATTTTTCTGAAATGCAGGCAAATATGCCTTGACATGCGCAATAAGTGTGGGTGACAAACGGGACGTGGACCACATTGTGGGATTTTTGTTCCTGCGCGTGGGCAAAATACGTTGTGCCGTGGGGTGATGCGCGGATGGGGGCCCGGCCTCGCGTGGCGGGCGAGCGCATGAGGAACCCCGGCCTCGCGTGGCGGGCGAGCGCATGAGGAACCCCGGCCTCGTCCCTGAG
>NZ_JAPWAD010000016.1:0-57818 GCF_041432695.1 Pauljensenia sp. 27098_8_83
CCAGGCCCGAGAATTCTCACTCCTGGCCGCGTACCAACCCAGCACACAATCAGGTGTCTGGGCGATGAGGACCACCGCGCCTCGTCCCAGATGGATGCCGTCGACGAAGATGACGTCATGAACCTCATCGATGATCGGACTGAAGGGCCATAGCTGCCACAATGGCTCACAACGCCGACGAAACGAACGACCCCCACCAGGCATGTCCACCTGACGGCGACGGCCAAGGAGCCACGCCAAGAACTCATCCAGATGCTTGGCCGTGGAGTCGATTTCGTTCAGCATCGTGATTTTGCAGGGTTTACACCGCCAGCGTTGACGACCTGTTGACGTCTTACCGTGACGGATCATTGGGCAGCCACACACGGGGCACGATGCAGTATTCACAGGAACGAGGCAAACACAACCAACTAAAATCGTGACTTTCCCGCGCAACAAAGCCGAAAAGTCACCCCTCCAGCAACACGATTTGTCCATCCTCATAGTTGGTCCCAACCAACTAAAACACCGACTTTCCCACACCGCCAAGCCGAAAAGTCACCCTTCCAGCAACACGTAGTGTCCTATAACCCGGTTGTGACGATGTGGATAGGTTATCGGCATCCGGATAGGTTAATAAGCTATCCGCATGCGCATAACCTATCCGTATGCTCGTAACCTATCCGGATGTTCACGCCAACAAGCACATCTGCGGCACTAGCGCCACCGCATCACCGCGCCAACAGCACTGCAATGCCGCCGCCACTGCGGCCAGCGCGCCAGCGATGACACGTAGACGACACGGCGCTCGAGCGCCAGCGATGACACGTAGACAACACAGCACTCGAACACCAGGCCCTTTCTGCCACGGCGCTCTGCCCCGTCGCAGTGAGTGTGTGCTCACGCGGATAGGTTGTCACGATGCGGATAGGTTATCGGCATACGGATAGGTTAATAAGCTATCCGCATGCGCATAACCTATCCGTATGCTCGTATCCTATCCGGATACTCACGCCAACAAGTACATCTGCGACACCAGATCGGGAGCATTACATCAGATCGGAAAGGGTGTAACACTCCCTAAACGGTGTAACACCACGAAGCAACAAGTCTTTACGCGGTCGCCCCGAAAAATCCTTGCTCCGAACGGGGGCTTTTGCACTACACGGGGCTCCGACACGCCGGCGACGCATGCTCCCAGGCCCTCATGTAGTGCAAAACCCCCACTGCAGGCCACTACTTAGACGGATGAAAGAGTACGGAGTTTCAGAAGACAGGGCTGCGCCCCCTGAGCACTGGATAGGAAACGAGGATCTGGACAGGTTACGGCGTTCTGGATAGGAAAATAACCTATCCAGAAGAGCCGTTCCTATCCAGAACACGACTTCCTATCCACAACACGCATCACCGCCGGCATAAACCACGAGAAACTACTGGGAAAACACAGTTTCAGTGCCCACACTCAGCATCAGGGGTAGCGCACGCCCAAGATCAATCACCTGTAGCCGCAGGCTCGCGACGTATGCGTCAAACAAACCCACGGGGAGCAACAGCCCTCGTGCTAGCATGATGGTTACTTCATCACCATGTGACTGGGACCCATTGGTGGAGCCTCCAGTCAGACCTGGAGCGCAGATATGAGTGACACGACGCAGGACGTTGCGCAATGGGATCCCAATGAGGATGACACCATCATCGTCCCCCTCGAAGACGATTACGCCCTCGTCGTTGGCCCCAACACCGTAGGCCTCGAAAAGATTGACGGCTCGCTGGTAGGTGATCGTGCGCTCAACGATCTCATCGCGTCAATCGGCGAGGGAGCCTCACTGAGCGGAGGCGCAGCCTCGGCGGCCAACGCCATCCAGCATATGTCCGGCCTCTACAAGCTGGATGCCGTCACCAAGGCACAACTAGCCGCAGGCAACGCACTCACGAAGACCACTGACGGTCGATTGATCGGTGCCGTCAGAAATACTGGTGGGCAAATCACTCGCCAAGCACGCCTCATTCCCATGTCAGCTCCCCAGATCGCGGGCGCCATCGCAGCCATCGGCCCGGCGGTCGCGATGGTGGCCGTGCAGATGCAGCTCAACAACATTTCCAAGCAGGTGAGCACAGTCCAGCAGACCTCTCTGCAAACGCTTCAGGTGCTGACCGACTCGAGGAATGCTGATTACCAGGGCGACTGTCAGACCATCGATGAGATCTATCGGGCTAGCTCTAGCCATGACTACGTGTCGGAGACCGACTGGTCGATCATCTCCGGACTTGTATCTAGAATTCAATCTCACCGTCACTTCTACAAGAAGCAGGTTGCGAACCACCAGGAAGCCCTCGAGAAAGCTCATGACGACTCACACACGCAAAGGGACTACATCCAGACGAACAAGGCTCGCATTGTGAACGATTCTTGTGCTGCGTTTGAAACGCTCCGGGCATGGGCACACCTAACTGAGCTGCGCATCGCACGGGCCCAGGCACAAGGCGAACACCCCCACGCCGAACCACTTCAGATCCGCCAGGAAGTTATCGAGGACCTGCAGGTTCAACGCGCTCTTTTGCACGGCCTCATGCGCGAGCTTCGCATCATCGCGGAGCTTCCCGGCGGTTGGACCGTACCGGCCTCCGGTAAGCGAAAGCAGTCCCACCTATCCCAACAAATGGCACAAGAGATTATCGGCACACTGAATCCCCTCGTACAGCAGCTGGGAATCCAAGAAAAACCTATTCCCAGCCTGGATGTCACCTGTGCACCCGACGACTACGATGTGTCTCCCTACACCCAAATCCTGCGCTGGTACCTGGACGAGGGCGAAGAACTGAGGGCATTAGCGTTCCCTGTCAACGCGTTGACTCATAAAGTCGTCGCCCCAACCATCGACAGAGTCAGATCCAAGCCATCTGTGGACTCGGCATGGTCCAAGCTCCCGACACCGAAAGACGCAACGGAATGGAGCCTGGGCTGGGTCAGACGCGCTACCGGAAGAGCAGTAATGGTCTCGCCCGAGATGGTTGCCGTTACCGGCCGCCGCATCATCACCGCTGACCCACAGGAGTTCATTCAGAAGGGCATTGTCAAAGAAGAGTTCTCCATCAACGACGTGACTCCAACGTTCACGGACACAGATGATGCGCTCCCGGAGCTAGACCTCACGCAAGGGGAGAAAAAATGTCGCGAGTGGTGTTTCCCGAGCACCGCACGCGTCGAGGCGCGCAGCGTCGCAGAAATGCTCGTCGATGATCCTATGCAGCTCCTACCGCCCACGAAGCCTGAGCTTACCGATACACAGGACGACATAGAGGCTGCGGACCCAGGCGATTCGGAACCCACACAGAGTCCGGATCCCGCACAGAACACGAAATCCGCACCGAACGACGCATCAGCGCATCCCGAAACGGTAGAAACCCCCGCGAAACCTACAGCTTGAAGCGCTCCGCGACGACGGGCTTGAGGGACACGGCACGCTCACGCGCGTCGGCATCACCGCAGGCGGCCAGCCAGTTGGCGAACATGAGGTGCCCAGACTGGGTCATGACGGACTCGGGGTGGAACTGGACGCCCTCGAGGGGCAGTGAACGGTGGCGCACGCCCATGATGATGCCGGACTCGGTGCTCGCGGAGACCTCGAGCTCGTCGGGCATGGTCGCCGGGTCGATAGTCAGCGAGTGGTAGCGGGTGACGGTCAGCGGCGAGGGCACGCCCTCGAACACGCCGCGCCCGTCGTGGGTGATGACGGAGGTCTTGCCGTGCATGAGTTCGGGCGCATGCCCGACGGTCGCGCCGAAGAGCTCGCCCAGGGCCTGGTGGCCCAGGCACACGCCCAGCATCGGGATCTCGCGCTCGGCGCAGTCGGCGATGGTCTGCAGGGAGGCGCCGGCGCTCTTGGGGTCGCCGGGTCCGGGGGAGATGAGGACGCCGTCGTAACCGGCCTCGAACCACGCGGGATCCACGACATCGTTACGCACGACGTCCACGACGGCGCCCAGGTGGCGCAGGTAGCCCACGATCGTGAAGACGAACGAGTCATAGTTGTCGACGCAGAGGATTCGTGCCATCGCCGGTCCTTTCATGTACGAGGCCGTGGCCCCTTCTCCGTCATCCATCGTAGGGCGCTCCCCCAGTGGGCGCGCGGGCGCTGTCCGACAAACGAGCGGTGCGGTGCGGAAAGCGGCGGCATAGAAAGCGGTGACGCATTCACGAATGAGAGATGGGAGACCGACCCCGCGCCCGCGGGACAGCCGAGCAGAAATTCCCACATGCAAGGTTCGCGACCCCGCCCCACACACGCGGATACGGCACGAGGCCGGGGTGGCCCCGGCCTCGTCCCATCGACTATCGATCGGCTCAGGCTCAGCCGACGGAGGACTGTCCCAGTTCCAGGTATGACTGGACCCAGGGGTAGACCCAGGTGAACAGGGCGGCGACCGCCGCGCCGATGAGGGCCAGGGATTCAATGACCTTGAACCAGGTGGGGCCGGGCAGGTGGCGGAAGATCCATGCGTACATGTGGGGTCCTTAGTTCGTGGGTTCGTCGACGAGTTCGGCGGGCACGCCCGTGTCCTTGGGGGTCCAGGATTCGAACTTGAGGTGGACGATGTAGCGCTGCCAGTTGCCGTATTCGGGGTGGCAGGTGGTCATGGTCATCCAGCGCTCGGTGGGGGTTTCGGACCAGGATTCATCGTCGATGACGGGGGCGACGACGCGCATCTGGGTGGGGTCGGTGGCGTCGATGATCTCGGAGGAGACCATGGAGTAGACGAGGTAGTGGTCGTCGACTTCCACGACGACCTTGTCGCCCTGGCTGAGGCGGTCGATCCAGCGGAAGTTGTTGCCGTAGGTGCGGCGGTGGCCGGCGACGGAGAAGTTGCCGACGCCGCCGGGCTGGGTGGTCATGTCGTAGTGGCCGGCCCACCCCTGGTCGAGGACGTAGGAGGTGGTGCCTTCGGCGAGGGGGATCTTCATCCAGTCCCAGGTGGGCACGTGGATGAGGCCGTAGACTTCGCCGTCGCCGACTTCGCGCGTGAACTCGGGCGGGTCGTCGGTGCGGACTTCGCCGAGGGTGCGCTTGGCGGGCTGGTGGCCCTCTTCGTACGAGGCGATGGTCTGGGAGACCTGTCCGGAGACTTGGTAGGTCGTCCAGTAGAGCTGCCAGACGGAGAAGAGGCCGATGACGAACGCGAAGGTGATGAGCAGTTCGCCGACGACACCGACGATGTTCCAGAAGATGTTGGAGCGCTTTTTGCTTGTCGGCGAGGCTGGGGCGACGTGTTCACCCATTCGTTTCCTCCACGGTTGCGTAGTTGACTGTCTGCGAGGTGGTGGCGGGCGCGAAGCTCAGGGAGTCTTTGGTCTGCATATCCCACCCGAGGCCGTACTTTGTCACGTAGACCTGGTAATTCACCATACGTGGGTTTGCAGTAACCGTCGCGCGCAGGGTGGCAGGATCACCGATTGCTTGGATCACATAGGGCGGCGAGTAGCTGGTGCCATCGACGAGGATGACGTTGCCGATGCAGCGGATGACGGTGCGGGAGGTGACGCGTACGCCTTGGACGGTCATGGCCTCGGCGCCGGCGCTCCACAGGGCGTTCATGGTGTCCTCGATGTCCTGCTGGTGGATGACGAGGTCATTGGGGGTTGCGCCTTCGGGGATCTGCCCGGGGGGCGCGTCGGAGAGGGTGATTTGGACGCCGGGCCCGGTGACTGGGCGGTTGGAGCGGGCGGTGAACGCGTCTTCGTCGGGGGCGCCGGATTGGGGGTCGGCGGAGGAGAAGCTCTGGACCTGCGCGTCGAGCTCGGACACCTCGTTGTCGAGGGCTTTGACCTGCTCCTGGCGGTTTCGCACGAGGGTGGTCAGGTCGGAGGTGGCCGCGGGATTCTTGCGTTCGTTGAGCGCGGAGATGGAAAAAAGGAGTCCGGACGCGACGGTGACGGCGAGGACGCCTGCGATGTGGCGTACGCTGCGTGGGCGCATCTTTCCCCCTCCCGTGGCGCTGCGCTTTGGCACTTTCCACGTCCGAGACTACGCTAGTGTTGCGACTAATTCATCACCGCCGGGCGGTTTTCTTCCCGCGCGGGCCAGCAGAGAGGACCCGACGTGGCCGAATCCAAGAAGCGTAAGAAGAATGGGCACGAGGTTGAGGACGATACCGATATCCAGAACTGGACTGACGGTATTCCGCTCAGCCCGGCCTGGTGGGCACCCGCTTTCGTGACCCTGATGATTCTGGGCCTGCTGTGGGTTGTTGTCTACTACATTTCGTCGGGCACCTACCCGGTTCCGAAGCTAGGCGCATGGAACATCGCGGTGGGCCTGGGCACGATGATGGTCGGCTTCCTCATGACGCTGCGTTGGCGTTGAGCGCGGGCAGTATCGCGAAAACGTGAGTGTGGGGCGTTCCGGCTGCGGCCGGGGTGCCCCACTATTTCTATCGACGAGGCCGGGGCTGACTACCGGGTCACGGCCTCGTCCTCGGGTCACGCCCTGCTGAGTTCGACCCTCATGCCCGCGTCGTACATGCCGAGGAGGGATCGTCCGGCGAGCCCGTCTTCGAGGCGCGCGGGGTGGGCGCTGGCGAAGGACATGACGGTCGCGGCCCCGGCGTGAATGATCGCGGGGGACGCGGGGGCGGAGGGGCCGAGGACGACGGTGTGGGCGGTGGACGCGAGCGCGAGGAGGCGCGGCATGGTCTTGTTGACGAACGCGGATCCGGAGATGAAGACGTAGTCCATCTCGGGGAGCAGGTATTCGCAGGCGGAGTCGGGGTAGTCGCCGTCGAAGACGTTGCGTTCGAGGATGACGAGCTGCGCGGCATCGGGCATGGCGGCGGCCGCGAAGGGGAAGTGTCCGATGACGGCGACGCGCTTGCCGGCGACAAGGGGCGCGTAGGGGTGGAAGGTGCGCGCCCAGTTGTTTTCCTTGCAGGGGGTAAATCCGTGGGCGAGGGCGCGGACGGGGTGGGAGTGGTAGGCGTTGACGGCGGCCATGCCGATGCCGGCGTCCTCGAAGTTCCAGGACTTGGCGAGGGCCGCGACGTCGCGCAGGGGCCGTCCGATGAGGTCGGAGGGATCCTCGGTGGCGCGCGGGCGGGACTGGACGTTCATGCCGAAGGCCATGCCGACGCCGTCTTCACTCGAGGCGACGCGGCGCCACTTGCCGTCGGTGTGGATCGCCGTGACGGTGATGTCGGCGGGGATCTCGTCGATGAGCTGGTCGTACAGGTCCCAGGGGCTGGTCATGGTCTCTCCTGTGGGAAGCATGAGGGAGGGCCCGGCACGCTTTGCCGGACCCTCCCTATATTAGGCCATCCTTAGATGCGACGCGCCTGTCGGTCGCGAACGCGTCACGCGCCGTAGACCTCGTACAGGACGCGGAAAGCGAGCGCGCTGAGCGCAACCATGCCCGCGATCATGCCGAGGGCCGCGAGCGCCTGGCGACGATTCTGCGCGGCCTCCGTGACGCCCGAGCGCGGGCGTGCCAGGCGCACCAAAACCCACGTGGCGGCCACGCCGGCGATCGCCCCGCCGATGTGCCCCTGCCAGGAGATGCCGCTGACCACGAAGCCGTAGACAAGGTTTACGCCGAGCAGGGTCAGGATCGCGGTCGTGTCGGACCCACCCAGGCGCTGCAGGACAAACACCGCGCCGAAGAGTCCGAAGACGGCGGCGGACGCGCCCACCGTGCTGACGAAAATCTCGGTGGGCTGGATCAGGCACCAGGCGAGGATGAAAGCGGAGCCACCCAGCGCGCTCACCAGGTAGACGGTGAGGAAGCGCCACCAGCCCATCACCGGCTCGATCGCGCGCCCCACCCAGTACAGGGACAGCATGTTGAACAGGATGTGCAACACACCGCCGTGCAGGAATGCGCCCGTGAGGATCGTCCACGGGTGGGCCCTCAGCTGCGCGGGCACGAGGGCGAGCGAGGACGTGAGGGAGGGCGACACCCATGTGAGGGCGTACATGAGGACGCAGATCGCCATCATCGCGTAGGTGACGACCGGCGCGCCAGCGGCGGCCGCGCGCGCCGGGGAACGCATCCACTCTTTCTTCGAGGAGGAGCAGTCCACGCAGATTGAGCGGACCTCTGTGGGGATCGCGCAGTCCACGCACATGGGGCGGTTGCAGCGCTTGCAGTAGTCGACGCTGCGCACGCCCGGGTGGCGCGGGCACTCGGGGGCGGCGCGCGGGTCAGAGCGTTGGCCGTAGCTCGGCATGCTCATAGCTTCCCTTTCGGCGGGGGTAAGGGACGAGGCCGGGGCGCACCATCCCGGTCACTGCACGCAGCAGCGGGGGCGGCCCCGGCCTCGTCGATGATGAGGGGAGAGGGTCAGTCGACGATCTCGATGGAGTTGATGACCTGCTCCGTCACGGGGCGGTCGTTCGCGCCCGTGGGGGTCGTGGCGATGGCGTCGACGACGCGCTTGGAGTCCTCGTCGACGACCTTGCCGAAGATGGTGTGGTTGCCGAGCAGCCACGGGGTGGGGGCCACGGTGATGAAGAACTGGGAGCCGTTGGTGCCCTTGCCCATGCGCTTGCCGGCGTTGGCCATGGCGAGCAGGTAGGGGTCGTTGAAGTTCAGCTCGGGGTGGATCTCGTCGTTGAACTGGTAGCCGGGACCGCCGGTGCCGGTGCCGAGGGGGTCGCCGCCCTGGATCATGAAGCCGGGGATGACGCGGTGGAAGATGGTGCCGTCGTAGAGGGGACGGGAGGTCTTCTGGCCGGTCTTCGGGTCGACCCATTCGCGCTCGCCCTTGGCCAGGGTCACGAAGTTGTTGACCGTGTTGGGGGCGTGGTTGGGGAACAGTTCGACGGTGATGTCGCCGGCGGAGGTGTGAAGAATAGCTTTCATGGGACCAATGGTCGCATCTTTTCCTGGGTGTTTCCTGTCCGTCGTGCACGTCACGGGAGCCGGTGGGCTGCAGATCACAGCCCGTTGTAGCACAATAGGGGTGAGTGGCGCGTCCGCGCCCCTGTTTATTGTGGACAGAATCGGAGACATCATGGTTACTTCGCCGACTTTCGATGCAGAAAAGCTGCGCGCATCGTCCCAGCAGCTTCGCGACGCCGCTGCCATTTACGCCGGCAAGGTTGCCGTGCGCGCCGCTGATCTGGCTGGCCAGGGCGTCGACTGGGCCGCGCCTCGCGCCCAGGCCGCGCTGAACTCCGCGATCGAGCACGCGACCCCCGCGATCGAGAACGCTGCCGCTCGCGCGCAGGCCGCTGCCGCGCAGGCCGGTCCGGCGATCGAGAACGCTCGCGAGCACCTCGTGGACGACTACCTGCCCCGCGCTTCCCTCGCCGTGAACCAGGCGGGTGCTGCCCTGCAGGCTCGCGGTTCGCTGTCGGATCGCGCTCGCCGCGCGTCCGAGGCCTCGGCCGTCGCCCTTGCGACGCCCACGCCTAAGCGCCGCAAGTGCCGCGTGCTGCGCGCCTTCGGCCTGACGGCCCTGGTGGGTGCCGTCGCCGGTGCGGGCTACATCCTGTGGAAGCGTTCGCAGCCGATCGAGGACCCGTGGGCCGAGGAGTACTGGGCCGATCTGGACACGGATTCCTTCGTGCCGGACACCGAGGCCGAGAAGGCCACCTTCGAGGCGGGCGAGTGAGCCTAACCTTCTGAGAGGTTTTTGCTTTGGGGGCCGCGACGCGCTGCGTCGCGGCCCCCGACCATTTGCCATCTCTTGCCCGCATGCGCTCTTGCAGCGACCGTTTCCTTCCAGCACCGCTCACCCACGAATACCCCGCATTTTGCGACCTTTTCCGGATGGTCATATGATGAAGGTCATCTCATTGACGTCTGCAGGCCGCGCCTGCGCCTGTTTCGCCTGGAGGTTTTCGTGATCGACGTAAGCTTCGACTCGAATAAGCACGATCAGACGCGTCAGGACGGAGCCCTTGGAGCAGAGTCTTTCGACACGGCTGCTCAGGCCGCTCGGGAGTTTGCGGACGCTCAGGTAGCCGACGTCTGGGGCTCGGAGGAGGGCGTAGAAGCAGCCCGTCAGGCCTTGCAGATCGCGTACGAACAAGTCGGACGGGGCTTCGCTTCCGAGGGCGTCCAGTTCCGTGATTTCGGCAAAATGGTTGACGAGGCCGAAGAAGCTTTTAGGCAGGCAGAAGAGGAAATCGTGCGCTTGCTACAGGGCACGGAGTCCGACATGGCATATAACCCATTCCTTCAGAAGATTGCTGGAACGGTCGGAGCGCAAGCGCTCACGACTGCCGGCACCCTGGACACCTCAGCCGAGACGCCGCTAGGGGCAGCCACGGCGAAGACTCAAGATGACAGTAAGCCCTCTGCCGTCGGTGCCCAGACCGGTATGTGATCGCAGGAAGTGACATAGCAATGGTTCACAGCCCCATGTATGAACGCCTCATGCATTTTGTAAAGTTCGCAAAGGCGAACCAGTCTCTCGCAGATTTGGATGCTCGACACCGCACCACAATGGAAGCGATTGAAGAGGCCGAGAAGCGTATTCAGCACTACCGCGAGTACCAGGGTTTCCAAGGGAAAACGGGCGATGCTATCCAAAAATGGCTTGATGAGGCCGAATTGCGCTTATGTGAGTGGCGTTCCTCGTACCTCGCGGCGACGCTTGTCGAGGTTGAGATGCGCCGCGTCATGCAGCACGCGCGCGAGGAGGCTGAGTTACTTTCACCCGTCCTCGTTGACTCCCGGCTGGATGCGCTTCGCGACGCGGCCGATGTGGCGATTCCAGTCTCGCAAGGAATGGGACCGATGGGCTTCGGCATCAATGTCTTGGCCTCAACCGGCGCAGCCGTCTACGACGCGGTTGCCGCACAAGCAAACGCCGAGCGCGAACAGAAATCCAAGCAGATTCTGCACGATCTCAACGACTCAATGCACCAATTGGCTGCGCATGCGCGTGGCGTACAGCAGGCAGGAAAGGGTACGAAGAGCGGTAACGGTCAAGGTAGGCGGGGCGGTACCGGACTCGTTGACATCAATGACATTTCCGCTCCATGGGTCGTTAAGGACATCGAAAACGGAAACAAGTCGGCGTCCCCTGATCAGCCCGGCCTTTACCCAGGCGACCGCGACAGTGACTACGGGCACGCGGACCAGCGCGGTGCCAATTCCAGTGCCTACCCGAGCGGATTCGACGACCCAACCGCGCAGGATGCGGACGCCGAGAAGCTGCGCAAGCTTCAGTCCCAGCGCATACCCGATCGCTATGCAAGTGAGGGCGAGCTAGGCAGCCGCAGCAAGCCCATCACCGACCCCGAGGACCTGATGGGCATCGACCTGCTGCACACACGCATCGGCGGGGAGCGCTACGCCAACGGCACCGTCGGCGGATACACCCCCGCTCCTCCAAGCGATCGCTACCATCCTCTGTGGAACATTAACGGGGGACCCTCCACCCACTTCGACGCCTCCGGGCGTACGAGCCATGCGGGTGCGGGTGCCCTCGGCGCTGGTGTTCTCGGTGCGGGTGCCCTCGGCGCCGCCGCCCTCGGTGCGCGCGGCGCATCTCGTCTGGGGGCGGGAGCGGGCAGCTCACTGGGTCGCGGTGGCGCAGGTGGACTTGGTTCCGCGGGCCGTTCAGGTATTGGCGGCATCAGTGCATCCGGTCGCGGTGGCGCCGGCGGCATCGGCGCATCCGGTCGCGGTGGCGCAGGCACCGGCAGCCTCGGCGGACTACGCGGGGGTTCAGCTTCCGGAGGCCGCTTTGGCTCCAACGGCCTGGCTGGCAGTGCAAGCGCATCGGGTGGTACGACCGGACTCACGGGCACGACAGGTACAGGCGGAGCCGCTGGAGCCGCTGGAAAGAATGGCAGCAGTGGTGCCACTGGCGGTGCCAGCACGGCCGGGCGGCCCGGTATGGGCGGCTTCATGGGCGCGGGTGCCGGCGCGGGTGCCGGCGGCGGCAAGGACGACAAGAAGGGGCGTCGACACAAGTACACGGCCTTCAAGTTCGAAGACGATGACGAAGACGGTCTGCCTCCCGGCTACGTCAATCCGATGTCGCAGACCTACGGCTCGGACAAGGACCTGAAGCCTGCCCCCCACAAGGACGACGGATGGGATCCCCGCCAATGGTGACCACGAATCACGTTTCTGACCACCGTCGCAGGCTGCGCCTCGCGGGTGCGTGCGCGATGACCCTGGCCCTGGCGGCCGGTGCCATCGCCCTGCCCGCTGCTCCCGCCCAAGCCGCCGACCCCATCACGGCGGCCGACCAGCCCTACTTCGCCTACTACCACCTCGATCAGGCACGAGCGAAAGGCTACACCGGCAAGGGCGTCACCATCGCGCTCATCGACGGCGAGGTCGACACCAGCGCGCCCGAACTCGCAGGCGCCACCATCATCGACAAGAGCCCCTGCACCGTCCATTCGAGCACACAATCTAAGAGCCACGCGACAGCCGTCGCCTCGCTCCTGGTCTCCAAGGAGTACGGCGTCGCCCCCGACGCAACACTCCTGACCTACCGAACCAGGTTTGAGGATGAGGGCGAAGGTGCCGCTGCCGGATGTGCGGTCCACAACGGTAATGGCATCGAAGAAAACAACTCTCTCATCAATCGCGCGATCAGCGACGGTGCTCAGATCATCAGTATCTCCTCGTCCGACGAAGATTTCGATGAAGCAACCAAGTGGACAATTGCCCGCGCCAATGCCCGCGGCGTCATCGTCGTCACCGCCATGGGTAACACAGCGAAGGACGAAACGGACACAGGCCTTGCGAAGTGGTCCGGCGTCGTCGGCGTCGGTGCCATCGACACCACCGGCAACGTAGCCCCCTACTCCTCATCGGGGAAGGGAACCACCACCGCAGCAGTGGGTGGCCCTATCATCGTCCGCAACTACGAAACAGGCAACAAAGCCACCACAGACGGCACATCGTACTCCACGCCCCTCATCTCAGGTTTCCTGGCCCTGGCCAAGCAGAAGTGGCCCAACGCCACCGGCAATCAACTCCTCCAACTGATGACCAAGACGGCATTGAACAACGAGGGACGCTGGAACAAATACACGGGATACGGAGTTGCTGACCTCGGTGCCATGGTGAACACCGATCCGTCTCAGTATCCAGACGAGAATCCGTTGATGGACCCCGCCATGCACAGGGGTCCCTCCACGGACGAAATCCAGCAGTACATAGACGGCCTCGTCAATCCCCGCGACATTGCATTCGACGACTCCTACACGTACCGAGGTACCGACGAAAGTGTCATCCACGACACTGACGCCGACGTGCCAATCCACCTGGGCACCAGCCCCCGCTACCACGCCAAATGACGACTAGCCCAACGAGACACCGGCGGCTGCGCTTTGCGGGCGCGTGTGCGATGATCCTGGCCCTGACGGCCGGGGCCACCGCCCTGCCCGCCGCTCCCGCACAAGCCGCCGACCCCATCACGGCGGCCCAACAGCCCTACTTCGCCTACTACCACCTCGATCAGGCGCGCGCGAAGGGCTATACCGGCAAGGGCGTCACCATCGCACTCATCGACGGCGAGGTCGACACCACCGCGCCCGAGCTGGCAGGCGCCACCATCATCGACAAAACACCATGCACCGTCAACTCCGGTGCCAACTCGAAGAGCCACGGCACTGCCATGGCCTCGCTCCTGGTCTCCAAAGAGTATGGCGTTGCTCCCGACGCCACGCTCCTTGCCTACCGCACCTCCTTCCCAAAGGATGGCGACAAGGCAGAGTCCGATTGCCGTGGCCACCACGCTAACACGCTCGATGAGCCCGAGTGGCTGATCAATCAGGCGATCACTGACGGTGCCCAAATCATCAGCATCTCGGCGACAAGTGGAGACACGAGCGACGCCGTGAAGTGGGCGATCGCCCGCGCTAACGCCCTGGGCGTCATCGTGGTGAGCGGCGCAGGAAACGACAACGAGGAAGATACTATTCACACCTTTGGCAAGTGGTCCGGGGTGGTCAGTGTCAGCGCCATCGACACCTCCGGTAAGCGCGCCGAATACTCCTCGTGGGGCAAAGGCGTGACAGTGGCCGCCGTGGGAGACCCCATCCTCGCCCACAATTACGAGAACAACACCAACATCAGTACCAGAGGCACCTCCAACGCCACGCCCCTGGTCGCAGGCTTCCTGGCCCTGGCCAAGCAGAAGTGGCCCAACGCCACCAGCAACCAACTCCTCCAACTGCTCACGCACACAGCCCGAACCGATCAAAGCGGGTGGAACAAGTACATCGGATACGGTGGAGCTGACCCCGGAGCCATGGTCAACACTGATCCCTCCCAGTACCCCGACGAGAACCCGCTCATGGACAAGGGCTACAGCGACCTGGGTCCCACAAACGAAGAGTCCCAGCAATACCTCGCTGGCCTCGTCGACCCCCGAAACATCGCCGGGGACTCCACCTACACCTACCGCGGCCTCGACGAAACCATTGTACGAGACACCGACATCCCCACACCAATCCACCTGGGCACCAGCCCCAGATACCACGCCAAATGACGACCAAGCCAACCAGACACCGGCGGCTGCGCTTTGCGGGTGCGTGCGCGGTGACCCTGGCCCTGGCGGCCGGGGCTATTGCCCTGCCTGCCGCTCCCGCGCATGCCGCCGACCCCATCACGGCGGCCGACCAGCCCTACTTCGCTTACTACAAGCTCGATCAGGCGCGCGCGAAAGGCTACACCGGCAAGGGCGTCACCATCGCGCTCATTGATGGCGAGGTCGACACAAGCGCGCCCGAACTCGCAGGTGCCACCATCATCGACAAAACACCCTGCACCGTCACCTCGAGCAACGAGAGTAAAACTCACGGAACACTTGTCGCTTCTCTTCTGGGGTCGAGCCAATACGGAGTCGCCCCAGACGCTTCAATCTTGACCTACCGAAGCTTGTCTGCCAGTGAAGGTGACAGTGCAGGCTCTGATTGCTATGGAGACTCTCGCTCGTCAAAGCACTCAATCGCTTCGCTTCTCAATCATGCGATGAACGATGGCGCCTCGGTAATTTCTGTCGCTCAGGCGGTTCCGGACGAAAGTCGCGCACTCAAATGGGCAATTGCACGTTCGATGCACGAAAACGTTGTCATTGTCTCTTCGATGGGCAATGAACGGAGAGATCAAAATATTACGCACCTCTCCCGCTTCTCAGGAGTCGTTGGCGTTAGCGCCATTGATCTTAACGGAAAGCTGGCAGACTATTCCTCGTGGGGTCAAGGCGTCACTACGACTGCGTTCGGCGGTCCCGTTGCCGTCCGAAACTATGCAGACAATCAAATCGGACAGACCTCCGGCACATCAATTTCAGCTCCTCTTACCGCTGGTTTCATGACACTGGCCAAGCAGAAGTGGCCCAACGCCACCAGCAACCAACTCCTCCAACTGCTCACGCACACGGCCCGCACTGATCAAGACGGGTGGAACATATACACCGGATTCGGTCGTGTCGACCCAGGCGCCCTGGTCAATACGGACCCATCCCAATACCCCGACGAAAACCCGATCGCGGATAAAGGTGGCGGATCCAGCCCCACTGCCGAAGAAGTTCAAGAGTACGCTGATGGCGTCGTCGCACCAACAGAGCTCGCCTTCGATGACTCGTACACATACCGCGGCCTCGACGAAACCGTTGTACGAGACACCGACATCCCCACACCAATCCACCTGGGCACCAGCCCCCGCTACCACGCCAAATAAGGCATGACAAACCCCGCGCCAGCATCATTGACGAGGCCGGCGCGGGGTCTCGTGATCAGGGGATCAACCCTTTGCGGAAGAGTTCGTGACGGCAACGATGATGGCTGTGATGATGGCGGCGATGATAAGGATGAGGCCGATCGGCAGAATGTAGAACATCATTCCGACTGCAAGCCAGTACATGCCATCTCCGCCGTCTCCATGATTGCCCGGAATGAGGTCAATGACGGTCCACGCAATGAAGGGTGAGAGCGCAAGCAGCATGCCTACCGCACACAAAGTGCCCGCCAGCTTGAACGACTTGCGAGGTTTCACGGGGGCGACGGGCCCGTAGCCATAGCCCACATACCCGGTCTGCGGGTAGCCCTGCGCAGCGGGTTGAGCCGCCCAGTACTGTTGCATGCCTTGATGAGGTGTCCCCTGAGGAGCTACACCGCCCTGCAGCTGGGAGAACGGCTGCTGCGGAGGCATCATGGGCGAGGCGTTCGGCTCGGGAACGTACGGGTTCGGTGTTGTCACAGTCTGTCCTTCCATCAGTGACAGGCGTCAGCGAGCTTCACCCGCCCCTGTCATCGCCTGTTTCTCGGTCACACACTACCTGTGAAAACGCATGTACTAGTTGGCCATCTCCCGAATACACTCGGCCCCGAAGGCGAGCACCAGCAGGATCCAGTGAGTATCACTCAGACGCTTACCGAGCTTGCTCATTGTGAATTCCCGCGGGGTCGACGCGTAGGCCATGCCCTTAAGCCCTGCGTTGGAACACATGATGGTCGGGACGATGAGAACGAGGAGGATCACCATTGGGGCAACGAAGCCGATCCACCCAAGCCCACTGGCATCACGCATCGCGCGAGCGGTGTGCACGAGGGCAGCAGCGCCCACGATGGTGAGGACCGAGAGGACCCATGCGGCGATTCCACACGCGAGCGCCTTGCGTGCGAGGGCCGAGGAATTGGGCGGGCGCACCGGGACACCCTGCGGATAGCCGGGCTGAGGGTACGTACCCGCAGCCTGTGGCGGAGCGACAGGTCGCTGTCCATTCGACATAACGGGGTCCCTTCATCATCGCGGGGAGCCGACGTCGTCTCCCCAAAAAGTATTTCAAGAATTGAGATTATCGGAGAGGTGGGTTGCACGCAAGGAAGGCTGCCCGAGGAGAGCGTGCGGCACCTGGGCTGCGCGGGCACTCCCGCCTGGGGAACCCCCTGCGGCGCGGGCACATACGACTGCACACCCCGATTCCCTCCGCTCGGATAGGCGTTCGAGTTCGGGATGTGCGAATCCGGTGTGGTCATAGTCGCTCCTTCATTAGTTGATCGTCGCGACACCATCAGCAGGTTCGCTCGTCCGCGCACCCTTACAGAGATGCCATCATTGGGCGTGCGCCAACAATCATCATCGATGCGTGGGACGTCCCCGCCGCGGCAACAATCACAACGATCATGAGGATTGCGAAAACGACGTACGGGCTCGCGTTGAGCAGGATTCCCAGCCAGTTGAGCTTGCGCGTCTTCGGCTTCCCGCTGGCCCCCACGATACCGATAATCCCACCAGCGAGATTCGCCGGGCCAATGAACATCAGGGCGAAGAGAGGCAAGAAACCATACACTTCCTTGCCAGTCGGGTCAGGATCGGACGCACTGGCTTCGATAGCCAGCCACATGACGAGTATCGTCAGACCGATGAGGGCCCACCCGACAATACCCAGGGTGATCGACGCCCAGTTCACCTTCTGAACGACAGGTCCCTGGGGCACGGGGGCATAGCCCGGCGCATAGCCCTGGGGTGCCGTCGGATACCCCTGCGGCGCTGGCTGCACAGGCTGCGCGGGAACTGCGGGCTGCTCCGCAGGCTGCTGTGGATACGGCATACTCATTGACTTCCTCCGTCTCATTAACGTTATTTACATGCAACGGTCATCCGAAGACGAGTGTGGCCCCGGCAGTACAGGGAAACTAGGCAGTCAGATCCAGACAAGGAGACCAATAGCGATCACCCAGGGAAGAATATTCAGGCCGATACCGAGCAGGCTCCACATCCGCTGTCGGCCGGATACCGAGGGCCCCACCTTCTGGGAGCCACTAATCAGACCGATAAGATTAATGGGCAGAAGAACGCCCATGTACACGACGAACGGGATGATCCATACAAAGCCACCGCCTTCGGGATGGTCACTGTGCACAGCACTGTCAACGATATAGGCGCAGTACAGGAGTGACGGAACCAGGACACCCAGTCCGGTGATCGCACAAATGAAGGACAGCCTACTGATCTTTTCCGGGACCTGGCGCTGGGGACCCAGCGAATATGGTGCCACAGGCTGAGGCACCCCCCGGTATGCGGGCTGCCCGGGTGCTCCCTCCTGGGACACTGCCGAATACCCCTGCGGCACAGGCTGCACAGGCTGCGCGGGCACTCCGGGAACTGCGGGCTGCACGGGCCGTGCGGGCACATACGGCTGCGACGCGGGCTGCCCGCCCTGTCTCTGCCCACCCGGATAGGTGTTCATATTCGGGACGTGAGGATCTGGTGTTGTCACAGCTTCTCCTTCATGAGTTGGCCATCGCGGCGATATTGTACGCTCGCCCAGCCGTACGCCCTTTCGGGCATGCCATCGTTGGGCGTGCGCCATCAATCATCATCGATGCGTGGGACGACCCACAGCTAGGCGGCCTAGTGGAAATACGTTGCCGCCATCATAAGGGCGAGAAAAACGACGTACGGGCTCGCATTGAGGAGGATTCCCAGCCAGTTGAGCTTGCGCGTCTTCGGCTTGCCCACTGCCCCGACGATCCCAATAACGCCGCCAGCGAGGTTCACCGAGCCAAAGAATGGCATGCCGAGGAGAGGTAAAAAGCCGACGATGTCAGCACCGCTCGGGTCAGCATCGGACGGGATGGCTCGAATAGCCAGCCACGTACCCAATACCGTGAGACCAACGAGGACCCACCCGACAATACCCAGGATGATCGACGCCCGGTTCACCTTCTGAACCACAGGCCCCTGCGCCGCGGGCGCATAGCCCGGCGCGACCCCCTGATATGCAGGCTGCGCGGGTGCTCCCGCCTGGGGCACAACCTGCGGTGCCTGCTGCACAGGCTGCGCGGGAACTGCGGGCTGCCCCGCAGGCTGCTGAGGATAAGGCGTGCTCATCAGATTCCTCCACTCAATAGGCGCTATTCGCAGACAATAGTCATCCGAGAACCAGCACGGCGCCAGCAACACCGGGGAAGCTCGACGTGCGAATCCAGACAAGGAGAGCTGCAGCGATCACCCAGGGAAGAATATTCAGGCCGATACCGAGCAGGCTCCACATCCGCTGTCGGCCAGAGACCGAGGGCCCCACCTTCAGGAAGCCAACAATCAGACCGGCAAGATTGATGGGTGGCAGGAGGCACATGTATACAGCGAACGGAATGATCCACACAAAGCCGCCGCCTTCGGGATGGTCACTGTGCACAGCAGTGAAAACGATATAGGCGCAGTACAGGAGTGACAGAACCAGGACACCCAGTCCGGTGATCGCAAAAATGAAGGACAGCCTACTGATCTTTTCCGGGACCTGGCGCTGGGGCGCCAGCGAATATGGCACTCCCGCCTGGGGCACAACCTGCGGCGACCCCTGCGGCGCGAGCTGCACAGGCTGCGCGGGAACTGCGGGCTGCCCCGCAGGCTGCTGAGGATAGGGCGTGCTCATCAGATTCCTCCTCTATTGCACCGACATGCAGCAACGAGACTGTGAAGAACCCCCACATCTCCCCTGCCGAAAAATCTTTCAAGAATTGAGACTAACGACAAGACAACCCCCACGCAAAACGCACTCACCCCACAAGCGCACGCTGCGCGGGCGAGGCAGGAGGGTACTGCTGATGCTGGTCCATCGACTAGACACCCCTTTCGACGATACTCGCGATCACGATACAGGCATAGAACAGGAAGAAGACGACGAACGGGGCGATGCTCAGCCAGAAACCGATCCTGTTCATGATGAGCTGCTTGCGCGTCATCAGGTGTTTCTTCGCTGATGCGCCGGTGGCCAGGCCAAAGATGGTGAGGGGCAGCACGACGATCCAGGACCCAAACATCGGGATAATGGCGATCCCATCCCTCGCCGAGGCGCTCTCGTCGGCCGAATTCGCTATCATCAAGGCCGTCACGCCGATGATCAGGAGAATCGCCACCCAGGTCGCGATCCCGAAGAAGAATGCAATCGGGATCTTCTTCTTGCCTGCCTCCGTGCTCACCCCGTCGTAGGGCTGAGGAATACCACCCGGGTAAGGCACACTCCCCTGGTAGGGTGTGGCCCCCTGCGGGCTTTGTGTTCCCGGATAGCCATTCAGCTGCGGGTTGTTGTTCGGTACGCTCATTCGCCGCTCCTCTGATCGTTACTCACGTCGTTACTTACGCGCGCTCATCGGCTAGAGGATAAACATGCTGGCAAAGAGCGCCACGTAGGGGGCCGCATTGAGGATGATACCCAGCCATCCGACGACTGTCTTTGCTTTCGGAGTGAATGCAACGCCAAGAACTCCGGTGACGAATCCGACCATATTCACGGGGCCCATGACCACAAGCGCGAAGAGCGGGAAAAACCCGATGATGTCCGCTCCGCTAGGGTCTGAATTCGGTGTGAGATCGTTGATCATATACCACATAGCAAACGCTGTTGCGCCGACGATGACCAGTCCGAGGACCCCACAGATCAGGGATACCCGGCTCGCTATTTTTCCGCCTTGTTTCTTGGGGGAAACGGCGGGCTGAGGAGGCACCTGTTGCATACCCGGGTAGGCGGGCTCTCCCGTCGGAATCCCCACCTGCGACGCTACGCCCGGCTGCGCTACGCCTGCCTGAGGCGGTCTGCCTCCATATTGTGCGTATTCGGGCACGCTCACGATGTCCTCCGTCCAACAAGTATTTCAAGAATTGAGATTAACGGTAAGTTCCTACCCGTGCAACGGAGCGCTACACCAGGAGAGCGCGCAGCACCTGAGCGACCCCGGCCTCGTTATTGGAAGGCGCGACGAAGCGCGCGGCCTCGACGACGTCCTGGGAGGCGTTGGCCATCGCGAAGGACAGGTCCCCCTCGCTCATCATGGACAGGTCGTTTCCCGCGTCGCCGAAGACCGCGGTCTGAGAGCGATCCACACCGAGGAAGCGCTGCAGGTCGCGCACGGCGCTCCCCTTGTCGACGCCTCGGATCTGCAGGTCCGCCCAGTTCGCACCCGAAATCGCGTACTGGTGCGTGTCGGCGAAGTTCGCCAGGGTGGCCTCCGCGAGCGCCTGGACCGGCCCAATGACGTAGACGGCGAGCTTGACGATCGCGTCATCGATCTGCCCGGCCTCGATGGCGTCAATGATGGCGATCTGGTCGTCGATGCGCTTCGTGCGGTGGTAGTAGGGCATGACGCCGTCGACGAAGCGGTCGTCGGTGCGCTCGACGTAGGCGAATTGCTTGCCGCACATGACCAGGCCGCCGTCGATCCCATCCGGGCCCGAGGTGGCCTCGCGCACGAGGCGGACGACCTCGCGCATGGTGGGGGCGTCGAGGGGGCTGGAGGAGACCTCGACGCCGTCGCGCATGACGATGCCTCCGTTCTCGCCGATGACGGTCATGCCGGGGCGGCCGGGGAACATGTCGATGAGGGTCCACACCTGCCGGCCGGACGCGGGCGCGAAGGTGACGCCGCGCGCGTCCATCTGGTCGAGCAGCTCGTCCATGCCGGGCGGGAAGTTCTTGTCGTCGTCCAGGAGGGTGCCGTCCATGTCGACGGCTGCCAGGCGCAGGTCGGCACCCGCGTAACGCGCGGGGTCAGTGGGGGTGGGTGTCGTCATGGATCCATTGTGCCCGACTGGGGACCCGGGTGCTCACGACCTGGGACGAGGCCGGGGCAACCTCACGCTGCCTCACACGGCATGTGCTGCGGAAGCAAGAGAGGCGACTAGAACCACCAGAAGACAACGGCCACGATGAGCAGCGCGGCGGCCACGAAGGCGCTGAAGCGCGGGAGGCGAGGTGCCCCCACGGGCAGCGAGTATTGGGCGGGCGTGTGCAGCGCGAAAATTTCCTCATCGAGCGCGGCGCGCGTCTGCGGGCGCACGGTCGGCGGGAACGAGGGCGGCGCGGGGCGCCGACGCCGAGCGGATGGCCTGGTGACCTGGGCTCCTCGCGCGGCACCGCCGACTCCCCCAGCATGCGAGTACTGGGAAGACGAGTGATACACGGTCTCTCCGTTGAATTCATGCGGTTCAATGGCATCATTCTAGCACTTATGAGGCGTGCGTCACACACCTTTGTGTTCGAGATTGTCGGTGTGAATACGGATCGGCCCCGGCCTCGTCAATAGGGGGACGAGGCCGGGGCCCGGACGTGCGCAGATGCCGGCGAGCTACTCTCGTCCCTCGCGCACGCCCGCGAGGATCCGACGACGCAGGGGCACGGTCGCCTCGGAGGCTACGACGATGAGGACCACGCCGACGATCGCTGAGGCGAGCGCGATGAGGAATCCCTTTCCGGCACCCGCCGCAAGCATCGGTGACATGAACACCATGCCGAGCAGCATCGAGCCGACGATCATGACGAACGCGGGGATCGCGACCTCGAGGCGGCGGCTGCGATCCATGAAGCCACGCGGGGACCCCATGTAGGACAGGGCGCGCACCTGGTCGGCGGAGTCGAGGACGCGGATCGACTGATTGACCGCGGTCGACACGGCCCCGAGGGCGAGGGTAATCGCGAAGGTCAGCAGCATGCCCCTGTTGATGTCGCCGATGACGATGAGCGCGACCTCGTCGGCCCGGTCCCCGCTCATGGAGATCGCGTCACTCGCCGGGTACATGATGCCCACGAGGAACCCGACGAGGGCCACCGCCCCGAAGGAGCGCCACACGGCGCGCGGATCGTCGGCCATGCGTCGGCCCGCCACCATCATCTGGGGGCTGCGCGAGACCCGCGCCATGATGCGGCCCATCAGGCTGATCGACCACACGCCCACCAGGTTGACGATGAGGAAGATCGCGCCCATGAAGCCCATGAACACGGCCAAGCCGATCGCAGTTCCCAGGTTCATCGCGAGGGTGCCGACGCTCAGCCACAGGACGAGGAGGACCAGGCCGAGGACGGGGCCGACCGCGCTCACGCGGCCCGCCTGGCTGCGGCGCGCGACGCCCAGGGGCGTGATCGCGACCTTGCGCATGGCCAGCCACGAGGACAGGGCGGCCAGGAGAATCATGGCAAGCCCCTCGACAAGGAGAGCCACGACCCCCACCCACATCTCGGACACTCCCATCGGGCGGCCCTGGAAGGACAGCGCACCCCACGCGGGCAGCGTCACGGCGTACAGGACCGAGCCGACGACGACGCCAACAACCGCAAACACGCAGGTCTCGATGATGCAGGCGAGCTTCGTCTTTCCCGGCGCGAGGCCGACGAGGCGCAGGACCGCGAGGTCACGCTCGCGCCGACTCATGCCCAGGCGCGCGGCCGCCGCACCCATCGAAATAATGGGAACGACGAGCAGGGTCGCCGCGAAGTACGCGAGCATCACGTAGAAGGATGCCATCCCGTCGAGGCTCGACGGATCGTCAGCCGTGGCCGACGTCGCTGCCACGGCAGCCCGCGCCCCAAATGCCATGACGCCACCTGTGACCGCGAGCAGGAACGCGTGCGGGAGCGCAAAGGCCGCGACCGTGAGGACGGACGTCGCCCGGTCGCGCGACCGCAGGAGCGCCCCGGCGGCGGTGCGTACCGCGCTCATCGGGCCACCCCCTGGCCTTGCGCGCCACTGCCTCGTCCCTGAAGGGAGATGCGACCGTCGCGCACGTGGATCGTGTGCGGCAGGCGCGCGGCGACCGCGGGGTCGTGGGTGACGAGGACCAGGGAGGCACCCGTGGTGGCGCAGGCGCTGGTCAGGAGGGACATGACCTCACCGCCGGTCGCCTGGTCGAGGGCACCCGTGGGCTCATCCGCGAAAATCACCGAGGGATCGGTGGCGAGCGCGCGACCAATCGCGACGCGCTGGGCCTGGCCGCCCGAGAGCTGGCCGGGGCGATAGGGGCCGGCACCGTCGAGGCCGAGGTTCGCGAGGATCTCACGAGCGCGGCCCAGGGCCTGCGACTTGGGCGTACCCGCGAGCATGAGGGGCATCGCGATGTTTTCTTCCGTGGGCAGCTCGGGCAGGAGCTGGCCGTCCTGGAACACGAAGCCGAAGCGACGCAGGCGCAGGTCGGACAGCACACGCTCCGACATGGTCGTCATCTCCTCGCCGTCGAGCGTGATCGACCCAGAGCTGGGTCGCAGCACGCCGGCCAGGCAGTGCAGGAGCGTCGTCTTACCGGAGCCCGAGGGACCCATGATCGCAACCTGCGTGCCCTGCGGGAGCGTCAGGTCGACGCCCGCCAGGGCGTGAACGGGCGTGTTCCCACGCATGTATGTCTTCGTCAGTGCTCGGGTCACCAGGCCCGCATTGTTCTCTGTCATGCCTCCACGCTATTCCCGAGGCCCATCTCACTTCCATGAGGGGCTGCCCTGGTTGCCCCCTGAGAGTCCCCCGACACCCCAATGAAAATGGCGGACATCACCGCTCCACGCAGCACTCTGTCAGCCCTCGCGCCAGCATACGGGACTGTGTTCCCACACCTCAGGCCACCTGGTCAGATGACAGATAGGATCGGCCGTATCCGTTCTGACTGTCGGAACGGCACTACTCCAAGGAGAACACCATGGGTCTGGAAGATCTGAAGAAGCAGGCTGAAGAAGGCCTCGAGAAGGTCGCCGACGCGGCCAAGGAAAAGGCAGAGGAAGCCAAGGACAAGCTCACCGAGCTGGCTGGCGAGGCCAAGGACAAGGCCAAGGAAGCCGCCCACGCAGCCCAGGACAAGGCTGAGGAAGCCAAGGACAAGGCGACCGAGGTTGTCGGCGAGGCCAAGGACAAGCTCGGCAAGTGATCTGACGAAAGGGGCTGGGCCGCAGGGCCCGGTCCCTTTTGCATACCCGCGGGCAGTTCCTCGAGGGGCCCTCACGTAGTACTCACACGCCCTCGCGGGGACGCGCAGGCACCCAGTTGCTACTTTTGACGCATGAATCCCGCCCTGGATCCACTCGCCGCCCAGCTGCTGCTACGCGCCTACGCGCGGGCCACGAACATGCTCATCGCGGGGCGCTCCTTCGCGACGGATGACCCGACGCTCGCCGCCCTGCTGCGTGCCTTCGGTGCCCACGTGCGCCCGATGTTGGACGCCGAGGGGACCCCGGCCTCGCCCCCGGTCGTCTTCTCGCTCGAGGAGGACGCGGCCCCCACGCCCGGAGCGATCACGGTCCTGGCGCCCGGAGGCGTCTTCCGCGCCGTCATCGCCCCCGACGGGCGCACCATCACGGGCCCCGGCGACGAGGGACGCATCGAGTGGGCGCGCGCCCACATGCCCGTCACCGAGGCTTCGGCCCGGGGGCTGGCATCCCTGGTTGCGGGCCGGAGCGTGGTGCTTTCCCTCGTCCTGGAGCCGAAAACCGCGGCGCTGGCGCTCATGCTCGCCGAGGCGGGAGCACGCGTGAGCGTCTTCGGCTGGGCCTCCGAGACCCGCGAGGATGTCGCGACCCGCCTGCGCGAGGCCGGAATCCCCGTCTTCGCGGACTCGAGCGCCTCCCGCGAGCGCGAGTGGGAGCTCGCGCGCGAGTTCCTGTCCCAGCGCAGCGAATTCCTGCTGGATGATGGCTCTCATCTGATCCGCCTCGCGCACGATACGGATGCCTGCCCGGGTGTCCTGGACGCGCTGGTTGGCGCGGCGGAGGAGACCACCTCGGGGCTGCGCCCGCTGCGTTCCTTCGATCTGCGCATTCCGGTCATGGCCTCGAACGACGCGCGGTCGAAGACCCTGTTCGACAACGCCTATGGGACGGGTCAGTCGTGCTGGACGACAATCCTGGACCTCATCGACCCGCGTGGCGTGGGCGCGCCGGTGGCGGGCATGAGCGTCGTCGTCATCGGCTACGGTGACGTGGGTCGCGGCTGCGCGCGTTTCGGCGCGGCGCTCGGTGCCCGCGTGACCGTCGTGGAGCTAGATCCCGTGCGTGCCCTGCAGGCGTCGATGGACGGGTTCGCGGTGGCCTCGCTTGAGGAGGCAGCCGCGAGCGCCGGCATGCTGATCTCCGCGACGGGCGAGCGCTCGACGATCCCGCTGAGCGCGCTGGAGGCGGCCCCGGGCGGCGCGATCGTCACGGTCGCCGGCGGGGTCGACGGGGAGGTGTCCATCGACGAGGCCGTGGCCGCGTCCTGGGTCATGGCCGAGTCGGGCGATCCCCACGTGCAGACCCTCACCAGCCCCTCCGGCAAGACGCTGCGCGTCCTTGAGCACGGTGAGGGGATCAACTACACGGCGGGCGAGGGGAATCCCATCGAGATCATGGACATGAGCTTCGGCGTGCAACTGGCGTCCCTGCGAGAGCTCCTCACCCGCGAAGGCGAGCTGGCCCCCGGACTGCACGACCTGCCGCGCGAGGCCGATGACGCGGTGGCCGCGGCGGCGCTGGCCGCCCTCTCCCTGTCATAGTCGCAGCTCACGCCCACCGCTGGGGCGGGTGCGCCCGCCCCACTTCTACACTGTTAGTCAGCGTCCCCCACTGAAAGGTCCCCGATGAGCGACGTGGTCGTCTGGTCCGCCGGCATGGTCATCCCGATCACCGCCCCCTCGATCCTCGACGGCGCCGTTGCCGTGCGCGACGGGCGCATCGAACACGTGGGCGCGCGCGACTGGGTCATCGAGACGCTCACGCAGCGCGGCCTTTCCTTCATGGAACGCCACTTTGAGGGCGTGCTGCTCCCCGGCCTCGTCAATGCGCACACGCACCTGCAGTACACGGGCATGGCCACCGTGGGAGCCGGACAATACCGCGGTTTCGACAGCTGGGCGCGCGCCTTCGACGAGGTCTACGACGCGGGCGGCCTGGACTGGGGAGGCGACGCGGCAGCGGGCGCGCGCCTGCTCCTGGAGGGCGGCACGACCGCCGCCGCCGACGTGGTGACGGACGCCGCCGCGGCCTCGGCCCTGCACGACGCGGGCCTGCACGGCGTCGCCTACTGGGAGGTCATGAGCTGGTCGAACGAGGAGTGGCGGGCGCGCGGCGAACGCGAAGTCTCCGAGTCTCTGGACGCGATGCCGACCCCTCCGGCCGTGGGCATCTCCCCGCACGCCCCCTACTCCCTGGACGCCGAGCCGCTGCTGGACCTGCCCGACATGGCCCGGCGACGCGGCATGCGCATCCACATTCACCTGGGCGAATCCCACTCCGAGGCCGAATGGTCCGAGACGCGCACGACCGACCTCGCGGACCTGTGGAAGAGCGAGCATTCCTCGTCGTTCACGGCGATGCGTTCGCGCGGCGGCGGCTTCTCCTCGACGCAGTTCGTCGATCAGCTGGGTGTCCTCGGGCCCGACTGCCACGTCGCGCACGGCGTGTACATGCGCGCCGACGACCGCAGGCGGCTGCGCGCCCGCCAGACGGCCGTGGCGCTGTGCCCGCGCTCGAATCGCGTGATCGGCCTGGACGCACCTCCCGTCGCCGCCTACCTCACCGAGGGCAACATGATCGCCGTGGGCACGGATTCTCTGTCCTCCTCCCCCTCCCTCGACCTGCTCGAGGACGTCGCCCTCCTCTTCGATCTGGCGCGCGCCCAGGGGTATGAGGACCAGGACCTGGCGCGCCGCCTCCTGCAGGCCGCGACGCTCGGCGGTGCCACCGCGATGGGCCTGGCGACGGGCCCCGACCGCCTGGGCCAGCTCCAGTCGGGCGCGGTCGCCGACATGTGCGTCGTCGACGTGCCCGTGACCTCGATCGTGGACACCATCGACACCGTGGCCCGCCACGGTGCCGGGCACGTGATCGAGACGGTCGTCTCCGGGCGCGTGCGCTACTCGGCCTCTCACTAACTCCTTCGTTTCCCTGTCGCAGACCTGCCTTTTCTCTTCCTTTGGAGTGTCGCATGACCGACGTTTCCCCGCTGATTGACGCGATGGGCCTCGCGCCCCACCCCGAGGGCGGGCACTACCGCCGCACGTGGACTGCACCGGCGCAGGTGGACACGCCCCGCGGGAGCCGCCACAGCGCCTCCGCGATCATCTTCCTCCTCGAGTGCGACGAGGAGGCCCGCTGGCACCTCGTCCACTCCGACGAACTGTGGATCTGGTCCGGACCCGGCGCCCTCGAGGTGCACCTGGGAGGCAACGGCAACGCCCCCGACGCCGACCCACGCATCGTCACGCTGGGGTCTCCCGCCGGCACAGTGGCTTCCGATCCGGCGAACCCCGTACAGATCCTCGTCCCCGCCGGCACCTGGCAGCGCACCTTCGCCCGCGGCGACTACGCGCTGGCCACCTGCGTCGTCTCCCCCGAGTTCACCTTCGACGACTGGAAGCTCGCCGAGGGGGCCTAACCCACCGGCGTCCGGCCCTTTCGCATACCCGCACGCCACTGTGTCCCATCCCCCACCACCCTGAAATCCTCGCGATTCCAACGTTTTCCCAGTCCAGGCCTCGTTTCATTGTTTCGTGCATCGGACCTATGTCAGCGCGTCTTTCGGCGCACCGATACTCTCATCGAGTCAGACCCGCCCTCACCGGCGGATTTCCTCACGTCACTGGGAGGCCCCATGCGCCGCTCTGTCCGTTCCCTCGCTGCCGTCGCCGCCGTCGCGGCACTCGGCCTGGCCGCCTGCACGGGCGGTACGAGCTCCTCTTCTTCCTCCGATGCCGAGCAGACCTACGGCCCCGGCGCCCTGCCGACCGTGACGGAAGGCAAGCTCACCGTCGCCACCTCCGATCCCGCCTACTCGCCGTGGATCCTCGACAATGACCCGTCTTCGGGCGGAGGCTACGAGTCGGCCGTCATCTACGCTCTGGCCGAGGAACTCGGCTACAGCTCCGACAACGTCCAGTGGGTGCGCGCCACCTTCGATTCGTCGATCACCCCCGGCGCGAAGGACTGGGACCTGAACATTCAGCAGTTCTCCATCACCGACGAGCGCAAGAACGCCGTCGACTTCACGTCCCCGTACTACACGACCACCTCGGCGATCATCACCAAGGCCGGCACCCCGGCCGCCAGCGCGAAGTCCATCGCGGACCTCAAGGACGTCCTCATCGGTGTCCAGGCCGGCACGACGTCGCAGCAGTTCGCTTCCGATCACCTGGAGTCCGGCCTGAGCCAGAAGCTTCAGATGTTCAACTCCTCCGACGACACGGTCCTGGCCCTGCAGACGGGCCGCGTGGACGCGATCGTCGTCGACCTGCCGACCGCCTTCTACATGGTCTCCGCGCAGATCGATGACGGCGTCATCATCGGCCAGTTCGACGACACCACGGGCGGCGAGCAGTACGGCATCGTCCTGCCCAAGGGTTCCAAGCTGACCCCCACGGTCTCGGCAGCGGTCGATCGCCTGGCCTCGTCCGGCAAGCTCGCTGAGCTGCAGGAAAAGTGGCTGAACGAGGCACAGAACGTGCCCACCCTCAAGTGAGGCCCCACACTCATGAGTGACTACTCGAGTAACGCGCCGGCCACGCTCACCGTTTCGGCGGTGGAGCGTGGCCGGCGCGCTTATCGGCGCAAGCAGACGGTCCGGTCGATCCTCGTCTCCCTGGCCTCCACGATCGTGGTCGCGGGAGTCCTTATCGCCGTGGTCGTCAACTCCGACGGGTGGGAGGCCACCCGCCAGACCTTCTTCAACGGCAAGTACTTCGTCGAAGCCTTCCCCCAGGTCCTGTCCGGCCTGTGGCTCAACATCCGGATCCTGCTCATCGCGGTTCTGGGCGTCGCGGTGTTCGCAACCCTCCTGGCCGCCGCGCGCACGCTGGCCGGTCCCGTGTTCTTCCCGATCCGTTTCCTGGCGGCCGCGTACACGGACATTTTCCGAGGCGTCCCCTTCCTGGTCGTCCTCTATCTGATCGGCTTCGGCATTCCCGCGCTCAACCCGACGACGCGCATCCCGACCGCGTTCCTGGGCACGGTCGCGCTGATCCTCACGTACTCCTCGTACGTGGCCGAGGTGCTGCGCGCGGGGCTGGACTCCGTGCACCCCTCCCAGCGTTACGCGGCCCGATCGCTGGGCCTGTCCCACGGGCAGACGCTGCGCATGATCATCGTTCCGCAGGCGATCCGCAAGGTCACGCCCGCCCTGATGAACGACTTCATTTCCATGCAGAAGGACGTCGGCCTCATCTCCGTCCTGGGCGCGGTCGACGCGATCCGTTCGGCGCAGATGGTCCAGGCCAAGACCTACAACATGACCTCCTACGTGGTTGCCGGCCTGCTGTTCATCATCTTGTCGTTCCCCTTCATTCGCCTGTCGGACTGGTACACGGCCCGACTGCGTAAGCGCGAGCAGATGGGAGGCACCGTCTGATGTCGGTTCCCACTACGCACGAGGCCTCCCAGGCCTCGGACAACACGACCCCGGTCCTGAGCGCCGTCGGCGTCGTCAAGCGCTTCGGCGATAACGTCGTCCTGCGTGGCCTGGACCTGGATGTCGCAGCGCACGAGGTCGTGGTCCTCCTGGGCGCATCGGGCTCGGGTAAGTCGACGCTGCTGCGCTGCGCGAACCTGCTGGAGCGGGTTGACGACGGCCAGATCTTCCTGGCCGGCGAGGACATCACGGACCCGCGCGCGAACGCGGATCAAATCCGCGCGCGCATCGGCGTCGTGTTCCAGCACTACAACCTGTTCCCGCACATGTCGGTGCTGGACAACGTGACCCTGGCGGCCCGCAAGGTGCACGGCTGGGAGAAGGACCGCGCGCGCGAGCGCGGCCTGGAGCTCTTGGACCGCATCGGCTTGAAGGACAAGGCGAAGGAGTACCCGGATCGACTGTCGGGTGGCCAGCAGCAGCGCGTCGCCATCGCACGCGCGCTCGCCACAAACCCAGAGCTGCTCCTGTTGGATGAGATCACGGCAGCGCTGGACCCGGTGCTCGTCGGCGAGGTCCTGGACCTCGTTCGCGAGATCAAGGAACAGGGCTCGACCATCCTCATGGCGACGCACGAGATCAGCTTCGCCCGCCAGGCAGCCGACCGCGTCGTGTTCCTGCGTGGCGGCCAGATCGTCGAGCAGGGCCCGCCCGAGCAGGTCATCGACAACCCGCGCGAGCAGGAAACCCGGGACTTCCTGGCGCGCATCCTGCACTGACGCCTCATCAATACGGGAAGGCCCGGACTGGTCGTGAACCAGTCCGGGCCTGTGTCATAACAGCATGTCGCACATCACTTGTAAAGACACAAAAGAAATTTACTCTGGCACCGGATCATGCTACGCTAGCCCATGTACGGATAACTTCCGTACAGACGAAAGAGAGGCTCACATGAGCACCACGAAGACACGACGCCTGGACCTGCGCCTCACCGAAGAACAGGATACACTCATTCGTCGGGCGGCCGAACAGGACGCCCGTAGCATCAGCGATTTCATCCTGTCCACCGTCACGATGGAAGCCCAGCGCCGCCTCGCAGACCAGCGCCTCTTCATCCTGAACGAAGAGGACCACGCCCGCTTCGAAGAGATTCTGCAGGCACCGCCGACGGACGATCCCAAGCTGCGCAAACTCTTTGATCGCCCCTCGCCCTTCGGCACTCACATCAACCTGAGTGCACCGAACGCTTCCGACCACTGATGTACACAACAGTCCTGCAGGAGCCTCGCCCCCTTGAGCGGAGGGATGACCGATCACGCTTCCAGTCGGGAAACGCCGAGATCGACGATTGGTTCCACCGCTTCGCGTGGCAGAATCACAGCGCCGGAAATGCTAGCGTTTTCGTCACAACGCAGGAACCCGAAACGCTCGGCTTCTACGCCCTGGCGATGGGAGCAGAAGAACGCAGTAAACTCCCAGATGCCCTCAAACCCGGTCGACGCCCGGACCCGTGTCCCGTCCTGCTCCTTGCACGTCTTGCCGTCGATCAGCGCGCGCAGGGACGAGGCATAGGCGCAGCTCTCCTCAACGATGCACTCTTGCGAGCCTACAAGCTCAGCAATGAGGTTGGATTCGCGGCCCTCATGGTCCACTGTGCGGACGACCGGGCACGCGAGTTCTACTTCAACCAGTGCTCGCAGTTTGTATCATGCCCCGGAGCTGACAATCACCTGATGCTACCGCTGCCGGCACTGCGGGAGTTTATCGATGCTCTGTGAGGCACCCCGATTGGGCGTCAATAAGTGAGGGCCCAGGATCCGCAGATCCTGGGCCCGAAGCGTTGTCAGTAGAAAATCAGTTGGCACCCTCGGTGATGGTCACCTTGAAGTCGGTCGTGATGCCGTCCGGATCGGTCAGGGTCACGGTCACCGGGTCATCGTTCTCACCCAGCGCACGCAGCGGGTGCAGAGTGACGATGTTCTTCTCGGACTTGCCGACCTCAAGGGCGGTGGGATCAGAGACCTCGATCTTCCACTTGGCGGCCTTGTCGGAGTCGGCCAGCTTGATCTTCAGGTCGCGCTTCTCGGGGACCTTGATGCCGTGCTCGTCGATCTGAGCGATGGGACGCTCGACCGTCTTGACGTCCTTCGGGGTCACGTAGGAGTGAGCGGAATCGGTGGCGCAGCCGGTCAGGGCGGAGATGCCCAGGCCGAGCGCCAGCACTGCTGTGAGGATGGAACGCTTGTTCATAAGCACCATACTAAGCATCCATACTCACAGATACGCATCACAAGGCCCGTTTTGGGACGATGTCACACCATCCCGCGTCACATGGACCAGACCAGCGCCCCCGACTCCACATCCGCCCAGAACGAGGTGGCAAACTCCGCCCACTCCTGCGGGTGCTGCAGCTGGGCGCTGTGCGCGCCCCCGCGGATGACACTCTCGCGCGCGCCCAGGTCCGAGGCCTCCTCGGCGTACCACGAGGGCGGCCAGATCTCATCCTGGTCCCCGTACAGCACGTGCACGGGCACGCCCGTGGCCGCGAGCGCGGGGGTATCGGGGCGCAGCTGGGAGAGGATGCGGGCGATGCCCACCAGGTTTTCCGAGGCCGTGTCCAGGGCACGAACACGCTGAAATTCCGCCCACCCGACGCCCGGCTCGTCGAAGTGCATGTCCGGGAAGTAGGCGCGCAGCACCTGCTCACGCGCGCCGGGACCCGTGGGCAGGGGGTCGAGGATCGGCAGGGTGTTCATCCAGTCGTAGACGGCGCGACCCGAGCAGAACAGGGTCACGGATGCGAAGAGGTCGGGCCGCGCGATGACGGCCGCGCGCGCGACGATGCCACCGAAGGAATGGCCCACGAGGTGCACGCGACCCGAGGTCCCGGCCCAGGCCTCGGCGACGGCGATGAGGTCATTGACAAAGTCGCTCATCCCGTACGCGCCCAGGCCGGCGGGCGCGGCGGACCCGCCCTGGCCTCGTTGCGAGTAGGCGAGGACGTCCCAGCCCGCGTCGCCCAGGAAGGGCAGGACGGGCGCGTAGTCCTCCTTGGAGCCCGTGTAGCCGGGAACGAGGAGCGCGCGGTTCTCCCCCGCCGCGTCCGGGGACGACGCCGCTGAGATCGCGGGGATGCCGTCGACGAGGGCAGGGGCGCTCGGGCCGGTCAGCAGGCCACTGAGCTCGCCGGCCGGGGAGGGGACGGCGACGGGAATGACGTTTGCTGCCAGCGCAAAAGGCCCAAAAGGCTCTATCTGTTTCACGCCCCCAATCGTAGAATGAACGCATGACAAACGAGACGATTGCGAGCCAGCTCGCCCACCGCACGATCCGCGCCTACAAGGACCAGCCCCTCACCGAGGAGGAGGTCACGACGCTCATGGAGGTGGCCCGCCACACGGCCACTTCCTCGTTCCTGCAGTCCTGCACGATCCTGCACATCACGGACCCCAAGGTGCGCGAGGCGATCGGTGCCGCGTCCGGCCAGCCCTACGTGGGCGGCACGAAGGGCGACCTGTTCATCTTCGTCGCCGACCTGTACCGCAACAGCCGCATCCGCGCCGAGCAGGGTGTCTCCTCGGAGGCCCTAGGGTCGATCAATCTGTTCCTCACCGCCGTCGAGGACGCGCTGCTGGCCGCTCAGAACGTGGTCGTGGCCGCCGAGTCCATGGGCCTGGGAACCGTGTACCTCGGCTCAATCCTCGCCGATCCGCGCCCGGTCGTACAGGTGCTGGAGCTGCCGGAGCTGACCTTCCCGGTTCTCGGCCTGCTCGTGGGCCACCCGGACCAGGAGCCCGGCCAGAAGCCGCGCATGCCCCTCTCCGTCATGACCGCTGAGAACACGTACCCGCGCGTCGAGTCCTACACACAGACGCTCGCCGACTACGACCGCGAGGTCACCGAGTACTACGACCTGCGCTCGGGCTCGCGCCTCGAATCCTTCACGCACCTGGTCGCCACCAACATCGGCGTGGGTGGCGCGCACGTCTCCCCCATCATGGAGGTCCTCCACGAGCAGGGGCTCTGCCTGCGCTGACTCTCCTTCCTTGACGAGGCCGTGGCCTCCCCTCGAGCTGTCGTAACCGGTGCCGACCAGGGGACCACGGCCCCGTCGCATAACCAGCCTGTCGCGCGCTTAGAATGGGCGCATGGCTGAGCTTGGTTTTTCCACCTACGTGTTTATCGAGCGCATCGCCGCGAACGCGGCCGCGCTGCACCCCTTCCCGGAGCACAACGTTGCGCTCGTGCGGGATGCGCTGGCGGATGCCGGCTTCGACATCACCCTGCTCGGCCCGGATGCACCGGAGGTTGGCGAGGGCGTGTACTTCCAGCCCGAGCCCTTCGGCGACGAGGTCATGGGCCTCCTCGCGGACGCCCTGACCCTGCGCGGCATCGGAGCGTACGCGTACGCGCTCGTGGATTCGTCGCTGGGCGGGGAACTGGCCGACATCGCCCTATTCACCCGCGTGGGCGATATGTTCCCCCGCTACGGCCGCCACATTCTCATGACGCGTATGTACATTCATCGCACGCCCACGGGGGCGGGCAACAAGGCCGTGACCTGGGCGTTCGGATCCCCCGCCGACCTGGAGGAGGCGAACCGGCTACTGTCCGAGAAGTTCGACACCGAACCGGTCGCGGACCCGCGCGGCATGGCCGCCATCGAGATCCGCCACCCCGAGTTCGCGGCGGGCACGGCCGAGCCAATGGTCCTCCTCGACGAGATCTTCCAGGTACTGGGCGCCGCCGGCTTCGAGGGCATCACAATGTGCAACGACCCGGGCAATCAGCCGTCCGCGGTCTAAAGCCCTCAAACGTTACGAACGTCTTGTCTTGTGTCGCTCCCGCAGCACGATCAACGAACACGGACGCCGCTTAGAAACGTTCGTGGCGCTCACTTAGGCGTTGAAGCGCCCTTTTGAGGCTGTCACTTCGTTGCGCGGCTCTGTCGATATTCCACTCATCAGTAATGAACTGCGTCAGAATTGTTTCATAACGCGCACCAAAAATGTAGGCGCGGCCGCCCCGAATCTTGCTTTCCTGTCGCACGAACTCCTTGATATTCCTCTTCCCATACCTCGATACACAGCCCAACATCCGCTCCTTCGCATCCACCCCGTTCGGTGACTCAACTTTTGCAAGCGGCATGTTGAAAAACCTGGAGAAACCCACGTCATCCGCAAGAAGCCAGCTCTCAATCTCATCGTCGCACACACGAAGAACAACAGTATCCGCGCTTCCCTTTGGCAGGAGCCGCTTTCTAATATCGACAGGACATTGCCCATCGGCATCTCGCATGAATACCCGTAGAATCGGAGAAGGTAAACTAGCCTGCTCCCTTAGCCTAGCCTCTAGCTTAGCAGATCCTCTCAGTGCGAATACAGTAAATTCCTCACGTTCCCAACCCGCAGCCCTCATGACGGCATGAACCACGGGGATGTCTGTCTTCCCCTCAACGTAAACCAGAGCCCTCGGCATCAATGCACTCATGATCAGAGCGTCAGACTTGGCGTCCCGTCAGCGCCCATGAGAACACTGATGATCTCTGAGAACGGGGTCTCTATCTCGAGGTAACAACCAACATCCTCACGATCACCAAGAAGACTACCATTCGTCCCATTCGTCCCGGGAAGAAGTACGAGGACCTCATCCGCACCGACCGTCTCATCATCCACTATCTCAGCTGAATGACTCGAGAGGATGATCTGCACACCACCCTTCACCTGGCGCCGTGCCTCCGCGAAAACAGATGGTAGCTCAGCCACGAGCGCGGAATGCAACGAAAGCTCCGGCTCCTCAAGTAGCAGCACGCTCGAACCATCGGCTGGAGTTGAGGCCAACGCCCAGAGTAACCCCAACAGTCGCAGCGTTCCGTCCGAGAATTGCGTCTCGTTTTGCCACGAAGGGCGCACCCGCCAGTTTTTGTAACCCACCTCCAAGTGGGGCACACCCATGGAATCCTTTTCGAGCTTCAGCTCTTCAAACTCAGGAATAGCCCGTTGAAGGGCAGCCTGAACACGCCTGAGCCTCGCTTTCCGCGTTCGATCAGGTGTTTCACTAATCTGTTGAATAATATCGGAACCATACGGATCAGAGGTCCGTATATCACTCCCTGTTAGTCCTCTAATTACTTGCGGAACGGGATGAAAATACCTGATCTGACCAAAGAAGTCAGCTATCTTTCGAAATTTTTTATTGGTGACCTTCTGCTCCAGATGCGTCTGCGTCAGCAGCTCCACATCGTCTTTATCGTCCTGCGACGGGCGGCTGAGCAAGACCCTTCCGTTACGTTCAACCCGTTCTTCCTGAACAAGAACCCTTCGATGTCCGGACTTCTCACATTCGATGACCAGCACATACCGCCACGTGTCGTCTCCGTCCCGCATGGACACATCGATCCTCGGGTACGGTGCCCGACGACCAAAGAGGCTCTGTATCTTGCTGTACCCTCCCCTTTGATCGACAGCTTGAACCATCCCACCCCCGGGCGCAACGATATCCCCAAGGAAACGGAACACATCGAGAAGATTTGACTTGCCGACGGCATTCGGTCCAACAATAAAAAGCCGCGGGCCGACATCAAAACTCAGATCCTGGAAGTTCTTCCAGTTCTTGATGTGCACATGCGAAAACTCCATGCCGCCACCTTCGTTGGATCGAGTACATATAGTCTGCAACAGCATACCTATTGTGACAGTAGTATCACAAGCGCCAAGCCAATCAAGCTCCTCAACATGATCCTTCTGGTGTCCGGAGCCTACGACTTCGAAAGAATCACGATTCGCAAACAACCCAGGCGGGCGGAGCGCCCAAGCGATGCGGGCATACGGCGCTACTGCACCGGACCTCCAACAGATCAAGCCGTGCCGCCTGGCAAGTGGAGCCGCGATCAAGGAACATCCCAATGCGGTCGGCACGGGCACCGGGCGATGCCCCGGCCCGCACTGCTGCGCGGTACAGACGGCCGCCCCACGGCCAAGCCGACACGCAGAATGGGTATCAAGGCGTGCGGACTGAGCCCGATGCCCGCACGAGAACCGACGGAGGAAGCGATGGATGAGCTAGCGAACCCATCGAACGCGAGCAATCAGGTGTTCCTCCTCTTCCTATCTGTCGGGTGGTGCGTCGTCGCCTACGCAACCGCCGACGCCTACGTATTTTCATCCGTATAACGATGGGCAGCTGGCCTCCCAGCCTCGACTACGATCGACTCAGCCACGAGGCCAACCAGGTGCCGACGAGGACCGCCGCCTCACCAACGTCGATGAGCGCGGCGGGCGCGCGCGGCGGGCCAGCCGACCCGCGATAGTCGAGCGGCGGCCCTGTGTCTGCCGTTTAGCGGATCGCCTCCATGATGCGCACGCCGTCGAGCACGCTCACGTAGGGCAGGGGGTCCACGTCGGTCTCCAGGACATACTCGGTGAGCTGGTCGCGCACGACTGTGCGCAGCTCGTCGGGGTTCCAGGGCTTGCCGATGTAGTAGTCCAGGCCCGCCTGGTTGACCGCACGGATCGTGTCGGACTGGTCGGCCTGGCCGGTGACCAGGACCGTTCGGGTCGCGCCGAAACGCTCGTCCTTCATGAGCTCCACGAGGAAGTCCACGCCCGACTTTCCGGGCAGACGATGGTCGGACAGGACGAGGGCCAACTCGTCCCCGTCCTCGACGATCTCGTCGATGACGGCCCACGCGTCGTCAACGTCCTCGGCGACTTCGAGCCGGATCTTGTCCCAGAACTGTTCAAGATCGCGCTCGAGCGCATCGCGCACGTCTGCTTCGTCCTCAAGGGACAGGATTGTCAGGGTCATGATTCCTCCTCGTGTGATTGGGCGGGCAGCGAGATCCGCATGATTGTGGATCCCGGGTGAGAGTCGATCGTGAGGGTGCCCCCGTGATCGGCGATGATGCTTCGGACGATGGACATGCCCATGCCCAAGCCGAATCGGACGCGCCCCGCCTTGGTGGTGAAGTGGGGCTCCATGATCTTGTCGACGATTCCCGGGTCGATGCCCGGGCCGTTGTCGTGGACGGTGACACTCACACCCTCGGGGGTGGGGCGCACGGTGATGCGGATGCGGGCCTCGGCCTCGCCGCGCGCGGGCAGCTCAGGCACACCGCCCGCGCTCTCCGCCGTCGCAACCAGATCCGCGTTCTCATCCTCGATGGCCTCGGCCGCGTTGACGATGAGGTTCGTCCACACCTGCTGCAACTTCGCCGGATGCGCGCGCACGGGCGGCACATCCTCGTAGTCGCAGTCGATGCGAATGCCCCTTACCCTGTGGGCGGTGAGCCGCAGGACGTCGTCGATACCCTCGCGCACGTCCACGGGCTTCAGATCCTCCGCGTCCGGGCGCGCGTAGCCCTTGAGGGACTGGGTCAGCTCGATGACGCGGTCGCCCGCGGCGAGCACCGAGCGCAGGGACCCGCCCAGGCGCGCCCCGGCCTCGTACGCGTCGATGCCGCCCGGGATCCGCGCGAGCGCACGCGCGCCGTCCGCCCCCTGGATCCCCGCACGCACGAGGCGCCGCGCCAGCGTGCGGTCACCGACGACGGGCAGGAGCTCCTTCATGAGGGCGCGCTCGACCGACGTGGAGCGCGGCGGCGCCGTGAGGGCGCGGGCCATCGCCTCCCTCGACGAGGCCGTGGCCGGGGCCGCGAGCGCCGCATCGACGTCCTCGTGCAGGTGCTTCGCGGCGCGCACGAGGGCGGTCACCGGGTTGTTGAGCTCGTGGGCGATGCCGGCACTCAGCTCGCCGAGCATCGCGAAGCGCGCGCGTTCGACCAGCTCGGCGCGGGTGGCGCGCAGGTCCTCGAGCGTGGCCGCCAGGGCCTCCTTCTGGGCCTCGAGGTCCTCGGCGAGCATCGCGTTTTGCAGGTGCAGGTCCTCGGCTCGCATGAGGCGGCGCGTCAGCGAGCGGATCGCGAGCGCCGTCAGGGTCGCGCCGATCGACGGGTCCTCGGAGATGACGATCTGGAGCTGCTCGGTCGTCAGGCGCACGAGCGTCGCCTCCGTCGCCGTCTCGCCCGTGAAAAACGCGTCCTCCGCGCGGGCCAGCGACACGAGGCCGATGAGCGGACCCGACGACGCCAGGTGCGCCAGGACCTCGCCCTGCGCTGAATCCCTGTGCAGCGACACCTGCCCGCCGAGCACCAGGTAGACGGCACCCACCGGCTCGCCCTGCGTCACCAGCTGTATCCCCTCGGGGACGATGAGCCGAGGCCTCTGCCCGAGCACGCGCTCGACGCCGGCGAGGAGCTCCATCACAACCTCGTGCTCGTCGCGGTCCAAGCCCTCCAGGAGCGGACCCTGCACGGCGAACGGCGGCGGGTCCGCGATCAGCGAGCGGATCTGCCTCTCCGAATACCCGCACCCGCGCAGGTAGCGCACCATCGTCGAATACGCCTGACCCGCCAACAGCGGCACCGTCCACGGGGACTTCAACACCGAAGCGAGGGCGTCCGACTGTATGCACCGCACGAGGTCTCGGTGCTCCGAGCGATCCGTGACCACGACCCACTGCATACGGCGCAGCGCCGGGATCGTCCCCGCCCGGTCGATGAGCGCGTCAATATCGGCGACCTCTGAAGTCACCAGGCCCATGAGCACGTGATCGCCCGGATTCAGGCTCGCGTCGTATGCGGCCAGATCCTCGATCCCGTCGATGCGGTCCAGGCACAGGCCCGGGAAGGCGTGCGCCAAATCCCTCGTGACGGGGGCAGCAATCGAGCGCGAATCGTCGCCGCACACCAGCAGGTGAATCGGGTGGCCGACTCGGTGACCGCCGGCTCGCACGTCCGTGCGGGCCAGCACCGAGGCGTCCTCCGCCGCGGGCCCCTGCGTCCACCCGTGGGCCAGCCCCGGCCGGGGGCGCGCTGCCCCCGAACCAGCCATGGCCTCGTCCCCGGACACGTCACATCACCCCGATGAATCCCCAGGTCAGCGGCGCAACAAACGCCAGGAGAATGATGCCGATGACGCCGACGACGATGCCGACGATTGCCATCTCGCGGGTCGGGGTCGTGCCCGTCGAGTACGCGATCGCGTTCGGCGGGGTCGAGATCGGCAGGCACATGCCGAGCGAGCAGCCCAGGGCGATGACGATGGCGATCTCGGCGGCGCTCGTGGACACCGTCGTCGCCAGGCCCATGCCCATCGGGATCAGGAGGTTCGCCGACGCCGAGTGCGAAATGACGTTCGAGGTCACCCAGCCCACGAGCGCCAACACGAAGATCAGGAGGACGCCGGGGATCGAGGCCCACTGGATCGAGCCGAGCATCCACTTGTCGAGGCCCGTGGCGGACACACCCGAACCCAGCGCGATACCGCCGGCGACCAGCCACAGAACCGGCCAGTCCAGGGCACGCAGGTCGTCGCCGCTCATCACCTTCGTCATGAGGAGGACCACGACCGGCAGGAAGCCGACGACGTTGGCGGAAATGTGGTGCAGCGACTCCGTCATCCACAGGAGAATGGTCAGACCCGCGACCGAGTAGAAGATGATCGCGCTGCGCGACTTCTCAAAGCGAGCCGACGTGTCGATGTCAAACTTGGCGTCGGTGGGGATGTAGCGCCACGCGATGAACGCCCACGACAGGGCCAGGAGCACCAGCATGAGCGGGACGGCCGCGAGCATCCACTGCAGGAAGGTCACCTTGACGCCCGCGTTCTCCAGCGCGCCCAGGGCGATCGCGTTCGGGGGCGTGCCGACCGGCGTGCCCATGCCGCCGACGTTCGCGGCCACCGGGATCGACAAGGCGATGCCGGTGCGTGCCTTGCCCTCGGGTAGAGCCATGATGACGGGCATCATGACGGCGAACATCGTCGCCGTGGTCGCCGTGTTCGACATGAACATACTCATGATCGCGGTGATCAGCATGACGCCCATGACCGTCAGACGCGGCTTGCCCATGAAGGGCTTGAGGAGAACAGCCGACAGCGCGCGATCCAGCTTGTACTTGGCGGCACCGTCGGCCACCATGAAGCCGCCCAGGAACAGGATGATGACCGGGTTGGCCAGCGCCCCGAAGAACTTCGTGTACGCCGGGGCACCCTCACCCACGCTCAGCAGCGCGTGGTCCGAAATGAACAGGACCTCCAAGAAAATGACGAGGACCGCGGTGCCCGCCAGGGGCACCGCCTCCGTCACCCACAGCAGAATCGCCGCCAAGAAAATACCGAACATGCGCGTACCGGCCACGTCCAGGCCGGGCAACTGCACGAACAGGCAGGTCACAATGCACGCCAGCGCCGCAACGGCGCCAAACACCTTGACCGGGCTAATTGATTGCTTCTTCTTCGAGAAATCTGCCGGTCGCGTGGACATATTCTGAGCGGAGCGCGGATTGATTGACACCGCGCCCTTGGAGCGTCGAGCCATTATGTGAAGACCTCATCGTCTTGCTTGGATAGTGTCCGACCAGTGTATGCCAGCGCACACAAAAAGTGAAACCGGGGTGGGGCTTTCCAATACCCCACCCCGGCTTGACGCTTGCGGCGTCGGCGGGCCTGCGCTCCTTGAGGGTGCAGGCGTTCAGTCATGCGTGTTGACGCTTGGTAACGTCACGTTTGTGCAGCCCACGTGAACGAAAGCCCAGGCACCACCCGCGACCCCGCTCTCTGTTACTCGGCCACGGCCTCGTCGACGTCGTAGCCCGTCGGGAGGACGCCCGGGCGCGCCGGCTCCCACCCGAGGGCGGGGGCCACATACTCCGCGAAGTTACGGATAATCGACCAGTTCTCCTCGAATCCCAGCTGGTTGGGGATCGTCAGGAGGAGCGTGTCGGCCTCCGCGAGGGCGCGGTCCTGGCTCAGCTGCTTGATGAGCGTCGAGGGGTCAGCCGCGTCCGTCCGCGATCAGGTCCAGGGCGGCGGCCTCCTCGGCGAGGTAGAGAGGGTTCTCGTAGCGCATGTCTGAGTTATGGCGTTGGACGGAACACCTATTGCTTGCGGGCACGCCCAGCCCGCAGTCCATTGGCGATGACGACAACTTCGGCGACCTCGTGCACGAGGACGACCGCTGCCAGGCCGAGCACACCGGTGATCGCCAGCGGCAGCAGCACAGTGATGATCGCCAAGGACAGAACGATGTTCTGGTTGATGATCCTGCCGCCGCGGCGGGCGTGGCGCAGAGCCTGCGGGATGAGGCCGAGGTCGTGGCCGGTGAAGGCGACGTCGGCGGACTCGATCGCGGCGTCGGAGCCGGTCGCGCCCATCGCGATGCCCACGGTCGCCCCGGCCAGGGCGGGCGCGTCGTTGATGCCATCACCGATCATCGCGGTCGGCGACGTCTCCGAGAACCCGGCGACGATACGAGCCTTGTCCTCGGGACGCAGCTCGGCGTGCACGTCGCCGATCCCGGCCAGCTTCGCCAGCGCAGCAGCGGTGCGGGAGTTGTCGCCGGTGAGCATGCTCACCTCGACGCCCTGGTCGCGCAGGGTCCGCACAACCTCGGGGACCTCGGGGCGCAGCTCGTCGCGGACGCCGATCGCCCCGGCCAGGAAGCCGTCGACGGTGACGAGCACGCAGGTCTGCCCCTCGGCCTCCAGGTCCTCGACCCGGGCCTTGAGCGGACCGGCGTCAATCCAGCGCGGACTGCCCACCGCCACCCTGCGGCCGTCGACCAGGCCACCGATGCCGTGCCCGGCCTCCTCGGCCACGTCCTGCGCGGCGGGGGTTCCCCGGCCCGCGGCGGCGATGGCAGCGGCGAGTGGGTGCGTCGAGTGCTGCTCCACGGCGGCAGCCCAAGCAAGCACCTGCGCATCGTCGAACCCATGGGCGGCGACGACGGCGGTGACCTCGGGCCGGTTGCGGGTCAGAGTGCCGGTCTTGTCCACGGCCAGGTGCCGGATGCCGCCGAGGCGCTCGAAGGCGGCCCCGCTCTTGATGACGACGCCGAACTTGGCCGCCGCGCCGATCGCGGAGACCACGGTGACCGGCACCGCAATCGCCAGCGCGCAGGGGCTGGCCGCGACGAGGACGACCAGGGCGCGGGTGATCCAGGTCTCCGGGTCGCCGAGCAGGGACCCGAGCACGCCGACGAGGACGGCGAGGACCATCACGCCGGGCACCAGCGGGCGGGCGATCCGGTCAGCGATCCGGGCTCGGTCGCCCTTCTCGGCCTGGGCCTGCTCTACCAGCTCCACGATCGTGGTCAGTGAGTTGTCGGTGCCCGCGGCGGTCGCCTCGACCTCCAGCACGCCGGCGCTGTTGATCGCGCCCGCCGACACCACTTCTCCGGGCGCGACCTCGACCGGGATCGATTCACCGGTGATCGCCGAAGTGTCCAGGCTCGACCGGCCCGAGCGGACCAGCCCATCGGTCGCGACCCGCTCGCCAGGGCGGACCAGCAGCACGTCGCCGACGGCGATCTCCCTGGCCGGGACCGAGACGGAGGTCCCGTCGCGCAGCACGGTCGCGGTCTCCGGCACGAGCTTCAGCAGCGCACGCAGCCCGCCGCGGGCGCGGTCCATCGCCTTGTCCTCCAGGGCCTCGGCGATCGAGAAGAGGAACGCCAGCACGGCCGCCTCCTCGACGTAGCCGAGGATCACCGCGCCCACGGCGCTGATCGTCATCAGCAGCGCGATCCCGAGCTTGCGCTTCACAACGAGATTCCGGATCGCACCGGGCACGAACGTGTTCGCGCCCAGCAGCAGGCCCGCCCAGAACGCGACCAGCGCTACGATGTGCAGCCCCGACCACTCCAGCGCCAGGCCAGTGCCGAACGCGACGCCGGAGAGGATCGGCACGACCAGGCCGGGATCACGCCACCACGGGCGCTCTGCCTCCTCTGCCTCATCCGCGGGACTGGTCGTCGGCTCGTCGCAGCCGCAGGCGGCGCTCACGAGGCGTCCCCCGAACTGCTCGCGGCGCAGCAGCCCGGCACCGAGCAGGCCGGGTCGATGCACGGCGCGCTCTCGTCCACGGCGAGGGTCACATCGACCAGTGCCGTCAGCGCCGCGGCCAGGTGCGGGTCGGCGATCTCGTAGCGCGTCTGGCGGCCCTCGGGCTCGGCGACCACGATCCCGCAGTCGCGCAGGCAGGTCAGATGGTTGGACACGTTCGAGCGGGTCAGTCCCAGCTCGCGCGAGAGCACCGCGGGGTGGCTCGGGCCGTCAAGCAGGGACATCAGGATGCGGGAGCGCGTCGGGTCGGCCATGGCCCGGCCGAGCCGGTTCATGACGTCGAGGCGCGAAGCAATAGTCAGCATGCACTGAACTATACAGCAGCCGCTGACCTAATGTCCAGTTGTCGCGGCTGCCGCACGCGCTGCGCGCTTGCCCTCGCGAGGCATGATCACCTCTTGCGCCAGTGGGGCCACTTCGGCATCCCGCGGCCCTTCCAGGTCTCCACGAGACCCGCAACCCAGCGGACGGACACGAAGAGCCCGTAGCCGGCCCCGGCGAGGCCAGCGCCGACCACGAGCCACCGGCCGATGCCAATCCACACGCTCCCATCCACGTCCAGCGCCCACTGAACACCCGTGATGAGCCCGGCGATGCCCATCCAGAGACCGGCGACGACCACGACCACCGGCAGGAGAACGAGGCACATCGCGGCGGCGGCTGACCAGAGCTGTCGCACCTCCAGCTTCGCCGTAGCGGCGATGATCCGCTCCGCCCGCCTCGTCGTCTCCTCGTCCATGACCTTCACGAACCCCGCGAGCTTCTTCTGCTGTTCGGTCAGCATGGCGATCCTCGTGTTCTGCGCCTCGACGGCGGCGAGGATCGAGGTCAACAGCTCCATCGTCTCCGGACTGCCAAGCTACTGCTGCGACTACTCGGGCTCGTTCTGCCGCTTCAGCCTGTCGAGCGCTGCGCTCATGTTCCTTCTCCTTCTGCTGCTGGCGGTAGTCAAAGAACGCCTGCGCGCCCTCCGGGGTGAAGTCCACCGAGAGGGCGCTCGCGCGCTTGCGGCGCTCGGCGCGGCCGGGCCGCCACCAAACGGGGGAAATGGCGTCATTAGAGGTACGACACGCCGGCGACACGCAGCCAACCAGCTTCTAATGCTGCAAAACCCCCACCGCCACCAGTGTCGAGCGTGCTGCAGGGGCCGAGGGCCAGGCTGGGGCGCCGGTGGGTGTAGGAAGCCCGGCAACTGCACACACGGAAGGTGCCACGGCGAAACAAATCTCGCCCAACAAGAACCACGCCGCGCCGCTTCGGTACAAAACTCTCCCAGCACACCCCCTCGCACCGTATGTGCGGTACAAAACTCTCCCTGTTCACGCGAAATGGCTCGATTTGGCGCTTTTTCTACGTGCAGGGAGAGTTTTGTCCCGTTCTCACCACCAAGAAGCTGAGCAGGGAGAATTTTGTACCGAACACGAGGCAGAGTTGTGGCTCGCCAACAGGACACCAGGCCCCACCTGCGTGGAGGGCACCGGAGGGACCGGTGTGGAGGGTGTCGGAGGGACCGGTGTGGAGGGCACGGGCGGGCTTCGAGGCACAGAGCCTGGGCAGTGCCGGTGGGCGGTGGCGAGGCCTATACACGGTGCCGGTGGGCGGCGGCAGGACCCGGCCCAGACAAATTTCGCACGTAATTTCAGACGGTCATTTTTTGAGACCGCCCAAAAACGTTGCAATTCCAACGAGGTGATTTCAATGTTTGAACAAGTTACGAGGGAATTACGTGCGAAATTACTGAGACGACGACAAGACCACGCCCAGCCAAATGTCGCATGCAATTCCCCCACGACACGAACCAACACAAACTCAAAAACCGCAGAATATCAACGATTAGATTTCAATACTTGAAATACACTCAGGGGAATTGCATGCGAAATTACCGAGATGCAGTCAGGACTCGCACCATACCGCGACCAGGCCCCACTGGTGTGGATGGCGCCGGAGGGAGCGGAGGGCCAGGCTGCGACGCCCGGAACACCCGTGGGGTCACAAGCAACAACCCTACAGAACAAAAACCGCAGACCCCGAAGGATCTGCGGTTTCATCGTGCGCGAGGGGGGAGTTGAACCCCCACTCCATCACTGGAACACGGACCTGAACCGTGCGCGTCTGCCTATTCCGCCACTCGCGCGTACCCAGAAAGAATAGGGGCATCACACCCCCCACGTCAAATCAACACCGTATGACCCAGGGCACAAGAAGTCACACTCCACCCACACAACGCTGCAATCACAACGAAAACAGCGGCGACAACCTACAGCATCAACCTGCACGCAACGATGCCTGCGACACCCAACAGGCTCGCAGCGATGACAGCGACATCCACCCAGCCGAGCCGCACGCGCGCACCACGGGCCACACCACCGTGCGCCTCGATGGCTCCCCGCATGGACATGGCCCGCCCGGTTTCGGCGGCGCCGCGCGACGTAGCGGACAGGATCGCGGTGATGACATCAACGCTCAGACGCGCGTAGCCGCGCAGCGACAGGCTGGCCACATCCTGGCCGAGGCGCAGCTTGGCGGTATCGAGCACCGCCTGCGCCTGATCGCGCAGCATCGGCAGGCCTCGCAGGGCGGAGGCCATGACGAGCGACCACTGATCGACCGGCACCCCCACGAGCCGCAGCGGCGTCAGGAAGAAGCGCAGCGCGGCCGCGAGCGCCGCAGTCGGCGTCACCCACGCAATGAGGCCCGAACCCCACAGGACGACGAGCGCCAGGGTGGAGACTCGCAGGAACAGCTCGAGTCCATCGCCCAGCCACGCGCCGATACAGCCGCCAATAAATCCGGAGATCATCCACAGGGGCGGGCGCGGCGCGACGCTCAGCGGCGGCCGAATAATCAGCGACGCGACGAGGATGAGGCCACCGACGATCGCAAGCGTCGACCAGCGCGGCGAGAGGATCACGCAGGTGGTGAGCACGGTCCAGCAGGCGATGAGGGTGCCGGGCCAGGCGCGCGATAGCGGCGTCGCCCAGGGCAGGGGCCGAGGCAGGGTGAAGCCCGCGCTTCGCCGAGGCTTCGCGCGCGGTGCTCCTTCGCCGAGGCCGGGAGGGGTCCTCGAGAAGCGACCCTCGCTGGCACCGCCGCCGGGGCCGGTTGCCCCGCAGGCGGAGTGGGGTTCGATCATGAGAGCACCCCCTCGGCGAGGTGGCCGTGGGTGTCGCACAGGGAATCCATGCCTTCGAGGTCGTGGGAGATGACGAGGATGGACAGGCCCGCGCGGCGCCGCTCGGCCAGGACGGAGATGAGCAGGTCGCGCGAGGCCGCGTCGAGTCCCGCCATGGGTTCGTCGAGAATAAGGACGCTCGGGTGGGAGGCGAACAGGCCGGCGAGGGCGACGCGTCGCATCTGTCCTCCGGAGAGGTCGTCGATGCCGCGCGAGGCCAGGGCGGGGTCGAGTCCGACGAGTTCCATGGCCTCGGCGACGATACGGTCGCCCGCCTCGCGGCTGATCGCCCCCTTGCGGTGCGCGGAGCCGGTGCCGACGCGCGGACCGTAGCCAGCGGCGGCGAGGATGTCGGAGCGCACGGATGGGCGTTGGAGCTGGAGGCGCGCGAATTGCATAGAAAGAGCGACATCGCCGACGCAGCGTTCCATGGGGCGCCCGCCGAGGGTGACGCGCCCCCAGGTGGGCACGAGCAGGCCGGTGAGGACGCGCGACAGCGTCGTCTTGCCCGAGCCGTTGTCCCCCGTGATGAGCATCGCCTGCCCAGGGTCGAGGATCAGACTGACGTCGCGCAGGACGGGCTTCTCCCAGGGGGTGCCGAGGTCGTAGGTGTGCGCGACGCGGTCCGCCCACAGGTGCGCGGCGTTGATGAGGGCGGGCGCGCCCGCCGCAGAAGACGCAGACAAGCCCGATGCTGCGGGGACGGGGGAAGCGGGAGGATCCCCGGCCTCGTCGATGCGAAGCCCATCCGCGGCGGCGCTCCCCTCCCCCGCGCGACGGTCGGAGACGATGCGCCCGCCGTCAATCGTGATGACGCGGTCGGCGCGCGCGCTTTCGGCGGGGTCATGGGTGATGTGGACGACGGCGATCCCGCGCTCGGGCAGGGAGGCGAGGAGGTCGAGCATCTCGGCGCGGCCGACCCGGTCGATCATCGCGGTGGATTCGTCGGAGATGAGCAGGCGCGGAGACCTGGCGAGCGCGCCCGCGAGCGCGAGGCGTTGGAGCTGCCCGCCGGAAAGTGATCGCGGGTCGGCGTCGGCGAGGCCGGCGAGGCCAACACTGGCGAGCAGCTCATCGAGATCAAGATCGGAGATCTGCGAGGCGCTCATGCCCCAGGTGACATCTTCGGCGACACTCTGTCCGAGAACAAGGAGTTCGGAGCGCTGGCCCACGAGGGCGGTCCCGCCGACAGCCCCGAGGACCCCGCCGCCCTGGCGCGTCCCAGAGCCAGGTTCAGCGCCCGCGAGCAGGAGGGCGAGGGTGGACTTGCCCGACCCGTTGTGTCCGAGGACGACGGTGTATTCGGGCCGTTCGAAGCTAAGGGTGACGCCGCTCAGGGCCGGATGGTCGGTGCCCGGGTAGGTGAAGTCGACGTCGGTGAGGGTCAGGGGCAGGGGGGACGAGGCCGGGGCCTCGGCGCGCGAATGCGCGGAGCGGGCGGTCGCCTCCAGGAGTGGGTCCCAGCCCGCGTCGAGGGAGATGCGGCTGAGGATGGCACCGAGGAGCCAGCGGGCGGCGAGGACCAGGAAGGCCACGCCGATGAAGCGCGTGATGGGGATCCAGATCCACCACCAGTCGACGAACCATTGGCCGAGCTGGTGGCCCGCGTCGACGAAGCCGCTGGAATGGGGGATGTGGCCGATGAGCTTAAGGAAGCCGTCGAGGGTCTTTTGGATGCTTTCGAGGCCGAGGGTGCGCAGGTCGGACAGGATCCAAAACGCGATGTCGGTGCCGATGCCCCACACGATGCCGAGCCCGGCGGCGACCCCACAGACGGAGAGCCAGGAGGCGCGTTTCTTGTGGAGGAAGCCGATGATGAGGCCGACGAGGGCGGCTTGGAAGGAGCGGCCAGCCGTGGCCAGGCCACCGACCGCGACGGCGAGGAGGATCGTCGAGGCGAAGGCTGCGATCGCGGCTCGGGGCCGGTGCGTGAGGGAGACCATCGCGAGGGGGACGGCCGTGGCGACTTGGAAGAAGAGCTGAAAGACGGGGGTGACCGCGGCGATGAGGCCGAAGGTGACGGCCAGGCCCGAGAGCGCGCCAGCGGTCGCCACCTCGACGGGGGTGAGGCGGCGGGCATCGCGCGCGGATGAGCTCATGTGTCTAGTCTCCCAGGCCCCGCCCACATCTGCGACCGCCGGGCCGCTTGACCCGACGAAATCACCGACCTGCACCGAGCGACAAGCCTCAACGCCTACTGCCTGTTGATCTCACCGAAGGGGATGTGGACGCTCGGGGTGGGGAGCGCCGCGCCTTCCACGTGGCGGCGCTGATCATCGAAGAAAATGTGCGGGCGCAGCACCTCCAGGATGGGCCCCTTGTCGATGCCGCCAAGGAAGAAGGCGTCGTTGACTCGCAGGCCCCACCCTCGGATCGAGTTGATCGCACGCTCATGCGCGGGGGCGCTCCGAGCCGTCACCACAGCGACGTGCACCCTGCGTCGATACCCCGACGGATCATCCACACTTTTCGAGTCCTCGATCCCCTGAATCCGGTTGATTTTCTCCAGAAAATCGGCCATTGGCCCGCGGTCGAGAGGCACCTCGGCCAGGGCGCTCTCGCTCTCCTGATACCCGTCCAACCCCTCGCTCTGGAACACACGCTCGGCCGAATCGTCAGCCAGCACGCCGTCAAAATCGAAGGCTATGCGCAGGTCCGCGTCCCCGTCATCGGGGGCCGCGTGGCCCATGACATGCCCCGCCGCAAATCCCATGTCGATCGCCTCGCGCACATCATCCTCGTTCGCGGAGAGGAAGAGGGACATGCGCAGCGGCTTCATGAAGCGGTAAGGGGCACGTCCCTGCATGAAGATCGCGCGCGTAATGTCCAAACCATGGCGCTTGACGGAGCGCATGACCCGCATCCCGGTCTCCGGGTCGTTGCGCGAGAGGATCACGACCTCCACCAGCCGTTCCTGATCCGACAGGTCATTCAGGTCGAGGAGGCGGCGAATAAAGGGAAACGCGACGCCCGGTTCGAGCACATCATCGAGATGCTCGCGCTGATACTCCCGATACTTTTCTTCGCCCTGCTCGCGGAACACCGCGTCAGACTCCCTCAGGTCGAACAGTGCACTCGACGCGACCCCAATGACGAGGGCGCGCTCCAGATCCAGCTCCGCAGCCATGACGCTCCTTCCACACGCAGCTACCTATCAGCACCAGGATAAAAACGGCCATGCTCATCTGCGTCCCGCTCCCCCGATGGGATCGACGAGGCCGTGGCCGCGTCTCGCGCACCGACAGCACCCGCGAGATACGAAGGAAAAAACACCGTGTCATAATGCCACACTCACCCTTGTGAGGGACACCTAATTTTGTGTAGCATTTCCCTCATAATCCACAACACACGAGAGGACGCGATGAAGACCCGTCTCGCCACACTGACCACCATCCTGGCCACCGCCGCCCTGGCCCTCACCGCCTGCGCGGGCGGTACCGGCTCCACCACCGCCCAATCGGAGGCGACCACCCAGGAGACCTCGGCCTCGTCGACGCGAACGATCACCGACCACGCGGGCAACGAGGTCGTCCTGCCCGAGAAGATCACCCGCGTCGCCATCGACCAGATCCCCATCGAATCCACCTACCTGGCCTACTTCGACGGCAAGGCCCCCTACCTGGTAGGCATGAGCGCCGCCCGCGTCAAGGCCATGAGCCAGACGATCGCCGCTGAGATGGCGCCCGAAATGATGCAGGTCGACACCAGCTACTACGACAAGGGCGAGCTCAACGCCGAGGCCCTGCTCAACCTGAACGTCGACGTCGTCTTCTACAACGCATTCAACAAGGAACACGGAGAAATGTTCCGCAAGGCGGGCATCCCGGCCGTTGGTTTCACGACGATGGGGAACCCGTCGGAGACGTACACGCAGTGGATGGAGCTCCTCGAGGACGTCTTTAACCAGGATGGCCACATGGCCGACAAGATCGCGCTCGGCAAGGACCTGGTCGCCGACGCCCGAGCCCGCACCGCGAAGGTCCCCGAGGACCAGCGCGTCTCGACGATGGTCCTCATGGGCGCGGCCGACGGCCAGCTCGCGGTCGCGGGCGGCAAGGACGGCTGGTTCACCAACGAATGGGCCGACTCTCTGAACTACACGAACGTCTCGCGCGACACCGACACCTCGCACACGCCGGTCACCTTCGAGCAGGTTCTCACGTGGGATCCCCAGGTCCTCCTCGTCACCGGCAAAGGCATGTCGAACATGACGGCGAACTCCGTGCTGACGAACTCGGTTGAGGGCGTGGACTTCTCCACCCTCAGCTCCGTAAAGTCCGGCCGCGTCTACTCCACCGGCCTGGGCATGTGGAACTGGTTCACCCCCAACCCGGATGCTCCCATCGTCGCCAACTGGCTCGGCGCCTCCCTGTACCCGGATCAGTTCTCTGACGTTGACCTCGTGTCGATGACGAAGGACTACTACCAGAAGATGTACAACTTCACGCTCACGGACGAGCAGGCTCAGCGCATCGTCAACCCGGACGCCGCGTCCTGATACCTGTCCCCGGCCTCGTCTCCCTATCGACGAGGCCGGGGCACCTTGTGCGCGAAACGCCCGGTAGGCACCGGGGAGAGGACATCATGAAGTCTGTGTTGACCAGGAATGGGCGGCTGCGCGCGTGGGTGGTTCCCACGCTGGTCGTTCTCATCGTCGTGTGCGCGGCGGCGGCCATGCTGATTGGCCGTTTTTCCGTGTCCTTGGAGGACGTGGTTGCGGCTCTGCGCGCGAGGTTCTGGGGCGGTCCTGCGGTTCCCCCGCGCGTCAACTCCGTCGTCTTTGACCTGCGAGCGCCGCGCATCATCGTGGCGATCCTGATCGGCGGAGGACTGTCCGTCGCGGGTGCCTCCTTCCAGTCGCTGTTCTCCAACCCCCTGGCCACGCCGGACACCCTGGGCGTCGCGGCGGGCACGTGCGTCGGCGCGGTCATCGCGCTGCTGCTGGATTGGAACCTGATCGGCGTGCAGGCCGCGGCCCTCGCGGCGGGCCTGGCGACGATGGCTTTCACGACGGCGATTTCACGCACGCGCACGGGTTCTTTCAACGTCATCACGCTCGTGCTCGGCGGCGTCATCGTCTCGGCTCTCGCGAACGCGGTCCTCTCGCTCCTGAAGCTGACGGCCGACCCGACGAGTCAGCTCCCAGAGATCACCTACTGGCTCATGGGCTCGCTCGCCGCAGTCACCTACCACCAGATCGCGCTGGGTGCCCCCTTCATCATCGCGGGCGTCGTCGTCATCGTGGCGCTGCGCTGGCAGCTCAACATCCTCTCCCTCTCCGAGGACGAGGCCCGCTCAGCCGGCGTGAACGTCTCCCTCATGCGCGCGATCCTCATCGTCGCCTCGACGGTCATCACGGCCTCGGTCATTTCGATGTGCGGCCAGGTCGGCTGGGTCGGCCTGCTCGTGCCGCACTGCGCGCGCATGCTGTGCGGGCAGAACAACCGCGCGGTCATCCCGGTCTCGCTGCTGCTCGGGTCGGCGCTCATGATCGTCATCGATACGCTCGCGCGTTCCCTGTCGGCCTCGGAGATCCCCATTTCGATCCTGACGGCCATCATCGGCGCACCCTTCTTTATCGTGCTGCTGCGCCGGACGGGGGGAGCGCGATGATCAGCGTCGAGAACGCATCCTTCACCTATCCGGGCGCCCCCTCCCCGATCCTGACGAACGTGTCCTTCGAGGTGCCCGAGCGCTCGCTCCTGGCGATCCTGGGGCCCAACGGCGCGGGAAAGACGACGCTGCTGCGCACCATGATCGGCCTGCAGAAGTGGGACAGCGGCCGCACGCTCATCGACGGCACCCCCATTTCGTCGATGTCGACTAGGGCGCTGGGACGCGTCCTGTCCTACGTGCCGCAGGCCCGCAACGCATCGAACGTGGCGCTCACGGGCCTCGAGATGGTCATGGTCGGGCGAGCCCCGCACATGCGCACCCTCGCGCAGCCCGGAGCGCGCGAGGAGCGCATGGCCCGTGACGTCCTCGACGAGGTGGGCGCCTCCCACCTGGCCGAGATGCCCTGCGCGACCATGTCGGGCGGCCAATTCCAGATGATCCTCATCGCCCGGGCCCTCGTCGCCGACCCGCGCGTTCTCGTGCTCGACGAGCCGGAGACCGGCCTGGATTTCCGCAACCAGCTGATCGTCCTGGGACTCCTCGAGCGCCTCGTGAGGGACCGAGGCCTCGCCGTCATCATGAACACGCACTACCCGGCGCACGCCCTGCGCGTCGCCGACCAGGTCGCGCTCTTCTCCTCCACGCACGAGGCCGTGGTCGGTCCCGCCTCCTCCGTCATGAACGCGGAGACCCTCGCTCGCGTCTTCGGGGTGGACGTGGCGATCGGGAGCGTGGACTTCGAGGGCGAGGACGTGCAGGCCATCGTTCCGGTTCGACTGAGTGGAGTTAAGTAGCGGCGTTGCGCCGAAAACTTCTTCATCGCGATTGCGCAGGTCAGCCACATTTTCACCGCGAGTGCGGTACCGTATAAGTGTGATTCCGCACGCCCAGTCCGGGGGCATCAATGCCGGGCCGGGTCGACGGGACCATGTCGGCTCCGCAGACGGAGCCGAACGGTGCCCCAGCGTTGGGGCGAACACGAAGGAGGGCCCATGGCTACCGGGACCATCAAATGGTTCAACGACGCCAAAGGCTTCGGATTCATCACTCCTGATGACGAATCCGGCGACGTCTTCGTGCACTATTCAAACATCATCGGCCAGTCTGGGCGCCGCACTCTTCTAGAGGGCGAGAAGGTCGAATATGAGGCGATTGAAGGACCAAAGGGCCTCCAAGCCATGAATGTGGCACGAGCCGAGTGACACTGTGTGCCCGGGTGGAGATCCCACTCGGGCACACTTGCATGAAACGGCACGTTCCTCACCCATCTCGCACATAATTTTTTCGGTGACACAACTGCGTTTTAACTGGTTTTTACGATGCTTGTGCCATGCCTTACAAGGGATTGCGAGGTATAGACCGCGCGGTGGAATCCGCGTAGAATTGGAGCTGCACCAAGGGGGGCGACCACGAGTCACCTCCCTTTTTCAATACCGTCGCTCACCCGGGCGGCACGGGCCAAAAAGGCCCACACACGCTGGCGTGCGGGGCGCGCTTCGCGTTTCCGCGCGAAGACATTCTCAAGGAGAACCCCATGAACAACATCGTCAAGGCTGAAACCGCTCCCACCATGTCCCAGGCCACCGCCTCGGCCTCCGTGCTCGTGGCACTCATCGTCGTCCTCGCGGCCCTCGGCGTGTTCGCCGCCCTGCAGGTTGCCTCGGTCGCCTCGGTCGTCTTCGCGGTCGTCATCGCCCTGACCGCCCTGATCGTCTCCCCCGCGATCCTCTCGATCGCTCGCACTCGCGCCTGAACTAATGCGGGGCGCGTGAGCATCGCGCGCCCCACCCCCGCCAGCGTGACACCGCAGAGGTGTCACGCTTTTTCGTTGCCTTGCTGGCTTCTGGGGTTAAAGACAAAACGTGTTGGTTTTGTGGTGGCTTTTCGGCTTATTGGTGCGGGAAAATCAACATTGAAGTTGGTTGTTTCATCGAGGGGAAAAGCCCCCAAATGCCCGATGCGCGAGCCCATCACCGCGCACGTGGGCCCGACACCTCGCACGTTAACCCGATGATGTGCGTGTGGGCCCGACACCTCGCACGTGAACCCGATGATACGCGTGTGGGCAGCGCCGCCCACACGCACACCTAGCGGTTTACGTGCGTATCAAGGGGTTTGCGCGCATGAACAGGAATTTACGTGCGAGCGCACAACTCGTGCTGCTTCACCAGAACCCCGGCCAGGAGCTCCGACGCGTGCGCAGCAGAAAGGCCAGGAGCTCACCGCTGTATACATGAGTACCCAGCTAGGTTCCTGTCGATGCGAGCGTGAGCAGTTCACGCTGCCGGGAGCGCCCAAAACACAGACCACTTCACCTGAAACAGTCCTTTTTCACCGTTTTTCCGCGAGGTGGTCTGCGTTTTGGGCGCTGGGGCCTTCAGACAGCCTGCGGGGCGGGGGGAATTGCACTACATGAGGGTGCGACACGCCGGCGACACGCCGTCAGAGGGCCTCGTGTAGTGCAAAACCCCCACATCGGCCCCAGCGTCGGGCACCACAGCACCCGACAGGGAGGCTCGGACACCAAGGAACAGCGGCCGAGTGCGACACCAACTCACAATGGTCAGGCCCAACAGTGAGCCTCCGAAGGCTAGGGACCACCGCAGGCCCAGAGGCAACGTCCTGAACACAGCGCGGACACCGAACGGATCAACAGGAGCCACCACGGTCTGATGTCCAGCTGGGCAGCACAGCAACACGCATCGTCCCTTCACCCGAGATTTGCATATTGTGCTCTCCCCCACTAAAGTCCCTCTGTTAAGCACGACATCGAGGAGGATGCCATGAGCGATTTTCAGATGAATCCTGCGGATGTCCAAGAGGCATCAGTACTTATGAGTCGCTTGGCCGACAGAATGTCCGACTTGGAGCTCACCAAGTCGGATGATTCCTTCTACTGTGGAGACACCGTTGTGGAGGAGGCACTGGCCTACTTCGTCTCCATGTACAACAAGCGCGGCCAAACGACGCGAACATGGCTCAATGGATGCTCCGACAGCCTACATGCCACCGCACAAGCATCCGAAGACACCGACGATGAAGCAGCGGAGTTCTTCGCAGCCCTTCGAGCCAAGCTGTAGGAATGGGGCAATCATGTCAACACGGCTTTCACAGCGCTTCCCAGCAGTAACAGGAGACCTTGGCGCACTTTGGTCGAGCCAAAACGAAATCAGAAATCGCAGGCGAGATATTCGCGATTTGGGCACAAGCCTCACCGGCGCTATCAGTACGTGCGGGGATTGGACAGGACTCGCTAAAGAGGCCTTTATCAACAGTGCAACAGCGGAACAAAAAGAGATCAACATTTGGGAAGACGGCTGCCTCCAGGCTGCCAACGCTTTGAAGAGCTACTACTTCACCCTGGAGTGGGTTATCAGCTCTGTCAACAACATTCGCGCCCAAGCAGACGAATTGTGGGAGCAGTACCAAGCAATGCCCCCAGAAGTCAGATCAAGTCAGCACGCTGAGGTTGAGGGCGAACTAGCTTATCTCCAGAAATCCTACGACGACGCGAAACATATCCTGTCAGAAGAAGCGTTAAATACGGCCGCTATTCTCAGGGAGGCCTTGTACTTCACGCCCGAGGATATTCATGAGGAAACATCAGATGGCCGCAAGAAAACGCTCGATTATGGAGATACACGTCCCCTAAGCGACTCAGAGCTTTCAGATATCTTTTCACATTTGGCGGATCCATCACACTCCCTCTTCAACATTGATCAAGGACGCATCGGCGACTGTCATTTGCTCGCCTCACTAAACGCTTACAACCAGACCAAAGAAGGACGCAGGTACCTAGCGAGTCTCGTCACTGTACACTACGACTCCAACGGAATAGCCGACGGATTCTTCGTCACTTTGCCTGGATATGACGGCGGCCAACAACGCGTCTTCGTGCAGGACGTCCTCGTTCACGGCAATGGAAACGATACACAGGCGGACATTGCTTCCATCTTCGAAAAGGCCTTCGTTCAGTCGCACATGGGAGGAACGCGTGGCAAGTTCCCCACGTGGGGGGCGTCAGGAAGCTTCAGCGCCTGGACAATGAAGGACATCTCCGGCGAGAATGCCACACCGACTTTTAAGGGGGGATTTGATCGAGATGCCATGAAAGAAGCTGCTATCAACGGCATCCAAGCAAAGCGACCCGTTGTCGCAGAATCCAGTATCTTAACAAATGACACAACCGTCACCACCCCCGACGGGAGTCACGAGAAAATTAAGATTGTCTCCCAACATGCATATACGGTGGTTGGAGCAGACGAGAACGGAGTCACCCTCACAAATCCGTGGGGCCACAACAATCGCAGTGTTGGCGGTAATAGCCGCACGGGCGCGACCTTCACGATGAGCTGGGAAGACTTCTACGCAAACTTTGGCGATGTCACCGTTGGGCGTATCCCATGAGCATCAAACCCGCACGCATTCGCGCCATCGTCGTGGCCGTCCTCGTCCTGGCCTTCGTCATCCCCTGGACATACGCACACATCGCCTACGCCTGGCCCTGGAAACGATTCCAAACAGGCACCCTCATTTCCTGCGACGGCCAATACTCCATTACCTTTATTCCGCGCCAGTCCACGCCTCCTTTAGGTTTCCTGCCGGACGGGACCCCCATATTCTTCGGCTCCACGGGAAGAATCAACATGGGAGTTGAGTCTGCCGGAATCGCCCTAACATCGCAGAGCAATAGCCATTTCAGGGTCTTTGCCCGGGTCTCGCAGCTCCACCTAGGAGAATCTACAACCATCGACGGAGTCGGCACCTTCACCCTCTCACGCGCCCACTCCGGCATCGTCTGGTTCACCCCCAATCCCGGTGGAGCGACATTCTGCTTCACGCCAGACCCAACGTTTACCGTAAACCCCTACTTCTGACAGCATGCTGGCAGCCACCATCACCACAGAAGCACACCCATGAGCATCAAACCCGCACGCATCCGCGCCATCGTCGTAGCCGTCCTCGTCCTGGCGTTCGTCATCCCCTGGACCTACGCACACATCGCCTACGCCTGGCCCTGGAAAGAAAAATCCACAGGCGAAGCCTGCACCGGCAACTACTACCTCACCCCATACGACAAGCAACGATCCATGAAATTGGGAACCATC